>JAFZLE010000275.1 GCA_017551645.1 Clostridia bacterium
CCAGTACACCGGCAAGGCCGAGCACTACGCCGCTGATCCAGCTGTAGCCCGCGCCCGCTTCGGACTTTTTAAGGCCGGGATGGCCAAGCCACACGGTGTTGGGCACCACGCCGCCGAAGATGGAGGAGATCATGGTGCAGATGCCGTCGGCGAACTGCGCTTCACGCACATTGTAGGGATCGCCCGCAGCGTTCGCGGATTCCACGTTGTCCATGGTCTCCACGAAGTTGTAGATCTCGACCGGGATGATAACGGTCAGGTAGGGCGCGACATAGGCGAAGCCGTTGATCAGCGACTGGATGGTGTTTACGGGATTGGGGAAATAGAAGCCGACCTGGGTGAAATCGAAATGGGTGCGGCCCAGGCACAGCGCGTACACGATGCCGCCAACGATAGCGACCATGAAGGGAGAGATCTTTTTGGGGAACAGGTAACCGGCGAACACGCCCAGCATGGCGACAGCCAGGATGGGAAGGCCTACCACGGGATCGCCGAATACGTCGAACACGCCCTGAGTAGCCATCCAGATGAAGCCGATACCGGCCACGGTGCCGAGCAGAGCGGCGCGGGGCAGATGCTTCTTGATCCAGGGACCGATGAAGCCGCCCAGGAACTCGACCAGACCGCCGATAAAGCAGGCCGCGGTGGCCGCTGCCCACTCGATCTCGGGATCGCCGATGGCGTAATGAAGGGGAGTGATAACGCCGAACAGTATGACGAACATGGCGGGGGTGGAAACGCCGGAAGGCAGTGCGGTGACGTCCGCGCGGCCGAGCTTCTTGGAGAGCTTCCACGCCATGTAAGCGTAGTACAGACCGCCGCAGAGCAGGCCGATGGACAGGCCGGGGATAACGCGGCCGAAGATGATCTCATCGGACCATTCCAGACCTCTGAGGGTGGCGATGACGATGATGTAATTGACGATGTTGTTGGCGATCATGTAGACCAGGCCGCCCACATCGCCCTTGGTGAAGAAGGGGATCAAACTTTTCCCGCTCTTTTTGTCCATTGTGTGAACCTCCCTTTATAATGTGACGCGGAACCTTCCGCAGGGATTACATTTTAAGACCGAGTGAGATGAGCTCGGCTTTGACCTGTTCGTACATTTCGAGCCAGAACGCCTTGGGCTCGCCGTCCTCGCCGTAGACCTGGTCGAAGGGCAGGCCTTCGTTTCCGGGGCCGAAAATGTGCTTGTATTCGCTGTAAAGCTTCTCTATGATCGGTTCAGCCTCCGCACGGGTCATGCCCTGGGCGGCAGCGGCTTTTCCGACTTCGCCCATAAGCCGCGCTTCCAGGCCGGAGCAGTGGGGCTTCAGGCCGTCGCAGGAGCCGACGCCTTCCAGATTGCCGCCGGATACGGTGATGGCGAGGGCGTTGGCGGCGACTTCCTTCAAAAGCTCGATCGTGCCGGCGCCGCTCTTGGGATAGATGTCGCAGATGATAACTGCGGGCGCGCAGGCGTCGAAGGCCTGGCACACCACGCTGGACAGCCAGATGCATTCCTCGGTGGAAGTGGCTACGTGGCGGATATGGATAGGATGGCACAGATGGTAATCCGCCCTGCCGATCAGCGACAGTGCCAGCAGCGACGCGATCATGCACACAGCCGCGCCGGGAGCCGCGCCCGCGAGACCGCCAACCATCACGCAGGCGAGAGACGCGTTGAGCACGGGAGTATCTATCGTGTTCGCTACGCGGATAAGGTTGTCGTTGTTGATGACGAGCTCGTTGTTGAGCGCCACCAGATGCGCGTCGCCGGGCTGGAAACCGCCGGGAGCCATGGCGGCCAGGTCACCGATCTCGGAAACGCTGCTTTCAGCGGCCAGGCGGCCTATGCCGGGGCGGCCGAGGCGTTCGCAGATCTCGTTCAAATACTTCATCTCACGCCTGAGCGCGATGACTTCGGAAGGGGAAGCGCGGCGCACGTCATGGCCGTCCACTTCCACGATAGAACCGCAGGTGACCATATCCACGACCGGCTCTTTGGCCCAGGACGTCACGGTGCGGATAAAAAGCTCCTCGGTCATGGGGCAGCCGGGGTTCCCGGCCACGACGCCGGGCAGCCGGGTATCGTCCGGATGGCGGGGGATAAAGGTGTAAGCGTCCTTGCCGTGGCCCACGGTCACGCGCTGTTTCATGTTTTGGGCGGCTTCGAGTATTTCCTCGCGGGTGAATCTGATTATACGCCCGGTAGACTGGTTATATACGCCGGAACGGGCAAGCAGTTCCACGCCCGCCTCAAAAAACGCCTTTGCCTGCTCCTTATCGTGGAGTAGGAATGCGCCTTTTTCATGTTCAAGATCGAACTCTTCGACAACGTCCATTATGGGCTGCACCACATGGTCCATCGCCCAGTCATCCTTGGTGACGGTCTCGCCGGTATAACCCCTGTTTACCAGTTCAAGAAAATGCATAGCGTCCTCCATGTTTACAGGATTGCCGATCAGACGGATCAAACAAAACGGATATGCGCAAAAAGAAATAACTCTGACAGTTTACAACCAACACGGCTGAATGTTCAAGCTCAAAAGACGAACAATAAGTAAAATAATGCAGAACTTTATATGAATATTTTCGAACATTATTTTGCGACTGATGAGAAATGTTCGAACATACAAGTTCAGAGGCGAACCGATTGCTGTTTCGCTTTACGCAAACGGGTTTTTAGGGTACAATAGTCATAAAAGAAGGGAGAACGGTGAGTATGGGATACAGTTACACAAAACCGCAGGTATTCGTGGACCATCAGGCTCAGAAGCGCTCCGGGCACATGGGGCACGCCTTCGCGAGAACGAAGGACGGTAAAGTATTGGCTTTTTACTCGAACTGTGACTATGACCGGGTCCACGGCCATTCTGGCTACGGCTGGATGGAGTACAAGGTCAGCACTGACTTTGGACTGACGTGGGGCGAAAAGCGGATCCTGGACTATTCCATGGATGTGTTCAGACAGGGCGAGCATACCGCGCTGTGCGAAAAGGCACTTTCCACCAAAGATGGGGAGATAATCTGCCTGTTCCAGATAACCGATGCGTCACGACCGATCAGCTGCATCCCGTTCGGTAAACCCACTTTCATAGTCAGCCGGGACGACGGAGAGACCTGGTCAGAAGCGGGCATTGCCTGCGAACGGGAAGGGCGGATATACGACGCCAAGACCTATGGATCCCACAGCCAGTTCCTTATCCATAGGAACGATGA
>JAFZLE010000276.1 GCA_017551645.1 Clostridia bacterium
CCTGGATTACCGCGCCTGCGGCAGGACTGGCGAGCCCTCCGTGACCTGGGCGGACGCCCAGACCGGCGCCGAGATCACGCTCGCATCCAGCTTCAGGGAATTCATACTGGGGCTGGAAGAGAACAAGGCCGAGGCGTGGAAATGAGCGCGTGAGCTCGGAATGCGGTTTCGGACGCAGAAAGGCTCTTGCGGAGATCCACTAAAGTACGCTGCTTCATATCAAACGAAAACCGACGCGGAACGCGCCGGTTTTTCTATCTCGTCAGGTCTTTGACCCATTTATATTTCCGGTAGTGCGCCATGACCCAGGGAATCTTGCCCACCTCGTCCAGACAGGTGAAGGCGTAGACCAAAGGCACGGGCCATTTGAAATGCGTACCTATGAACGCCAGGGGCACTGCCAGGCACCACATGGCCGCTATCAGCGAGATGGTGTCGAATATGATATCCCCGCCGCAGTAGAATATGCCGTTTATTACCACGGTATTCACGCAGCGGCCTATCATGTACACGCCCATGATCAGCATCATGAGTATAAGATACCTGCGGGCTTCGCTGTCCAGCTGTATAAAGGTGAGCAGCAGGGGAGTCAGCGCGAACATTATGAGCGTGGACAGGCCGCCGATAAAGAACGACAGGCGCATTATACGGTCTCCGTACAGCTTGCCATCGGACAGTTTGCCCGCGCCCAGCGCGTTCCCGATGATTATCCCTGCCGCGGCAGCTACGCCGTTGCACATGCAGCATACCAGGTCCCTTACCACGGCAGCTATCGCGTTGGCGGCGGCAGCGGCTTTGCCCATATGTCCCATGAAGGCGGTGTAGCTGGTAAAGCCCGCGCCCCACAGCAGGCTTGCGCTGAGCACCGGAAGCACGCAGGACGCGAAATCTTTGGCGATATAGCGGTGGAAACGCATAAGCGACTTGACGGAGGGGCGCATATAACCCTTGCGCAGGGAGAGCATCACGCACAGCGCAAGTTCGGCGACCCTAGCGATCACTGTCGCCAGCGCCGCGCCGCGCGCTTCCATTCTGGGGAAGAAAGCCATGCCGAATATCAGCAAAGCGTTCAGAATAATATTGAGTATTACGGCAAATATGGAAATATTCGCGGCTTCCCGGGGGTGCTCGCTTACCTTCATGACCCCCAGATAGCACTGGCTCACGCCCGTAAGCAGGTAGCTCCAGGCGGCGATCTTAAGGTATTCGATGCCGAAATCCTGCAGTTTGGGCTCGTTGGTGAATATCGTCATCAGCGCCCGTGGGAAGAAGCGGCAGGCAATAAAGAAAATGACGGAGATAAGGGCGTTCAGGCGCAGTGTCACGCAGAAAATGTCTTTTACGGTCTGCTTATCGCCTTTGCCCCAGTACTGCGCGCCAAGTATCGTGCAGCCGCTGACTACGCTGGAAAGTATCATGTTCTGTATGAACTGCACCTGCGCAGCCTGGCTTACCGCGCTCATCATGCGGCTGTCCAGACTGCCAAGCATAAAGCTGTCCGCGGCAGCCACCGCGGCCAGCATAAAGCTTTGCAGGGATATGGGCAGGGTTATGCGCATCAGGCGTTTCAGAAACGCCCGGTCGCCGAACCATTTACGCAGCGTACCGGCCATTTACAGAGTCCCCGAATAGTGCGCCTGCCCGCCCAGCTGCTTTTGGCGCGAACGCATCACCACATTCATGACCAGCCCCAGCGACGCCATGTTGGTGATGTAGTTCGATCCGCCGTAGCTTATGAACGGCAGCGGGATGCCTGTGACGGGGAGTATGCCCAGTATCATGCAGATGTTTTCCAGTATGTGGAACATGAACATGGCAACGGCGCATATAATGATGTATTCACCGAATGTATCCTGGGTGCGCAGGGCGTGATGTATGAGCCTGCCCAGGAATACCATGAACGCGATCACCAGCGCCATGGCGCCAATAAAACCGAATGCTTCGCAGGAGATGGCGAAACAGAAGTCCGTATGGTCGTCGGGGATATATCCCAGGGAGGCGAAAGAACCGACGCTGACCACGCCTTTGCCGGTAAGCCCGCCGGAGCCTATGGCGATCTGGCTGTTTATGACCTGCCTGGCCTGGTCGGGGTACTGGTCGGGATTCAGCCACATGAGGATACGGGTAAGGCGGAAAGAATCCGAAGCGGTGTTGATGTAGAACCACAGGGGGATCGCAATGGCGATCACCACCGCCAGCAGGCCGTAGATCAGTTTTCTCTTCGTGCCGGAGATATAAAGCAGCACCACGTACATGACCATGTATACCAGCGCGGTGCCGAAGTCCGGCTGCAGGAACACCAGCACCATGGGCATGATCACGTAGATCGCGGTAGGAAGCAGCTCCTGTATGTTTTTTATGGGCGCCTTGCGCATGCTGAACAGTTTGGCAAGGCATATCATCATTATGAATTTTCCGAACTCACTGGGCTGGAAACCACGCTGGCCCAGGGTGGAGGAAGACGTGGATATGGTAAAGAAAGCCCTCATGCCGCCGCGGCCGGCTTCCATGCCCAGCACCAGGAGCAGTATGCCTATGTTGGCGATATACAGTAACTGGTGGTATTTGCCGTAAAGCCGATAATCCAAAAACGTCACGGCGAAGAGTATGCCTACTCCCAGCAGCATCCAGATCAGCTGAAGGGTGGGGTAACGGGTGGAGTGGGTGGTGAGTATGTTTACAAGCCCCGTCACTTCGGTCTCGGTGGCGGAAGCGGTGGCGGCGAATATGGAGACCACGCCGAAAAGAGATATGCACATGACCAGTATGAAAAGAGGCCAGTCAAAGTTTTTATATAAACCGGGGCGATAGCGGTTCTTTTTTACGTCCGACACGAACTGCTTGACGCTGTTGCGGCGGAAGAACCTGCGTATCCATCTAATCAGCTTTTGCATGTGAGACCTTTCCGAAATGGGTTTTGAAGCGATGTATCAGAGAATCGTGGGGGATCTTATAACGCACCTGCCGGCCCAGAAGCCTGAGAGCGAGCCTTTCCAGCGCGTCCCCGGCGGGGCAGTCTTCCTGCAGCGCGCTTTTCGCCCTGGCCTGGCAGCGGCCGACCATGGGATCGTCGGGAATGAAGCCCAGCACGGGCAGTTCCAGCCGGGCGATGCATTCGTCAGTGGATACCGCGGGGCGCCTGCCTATGCGGTTTATGACCAGCATGACGTCGTTAAGGCCTTCGCCCGTAAGCAGCTGGTAAGTCCTTTCGGCGCCGCGGATGGAGACGTTGTCGGGCGTGACGACGAGTATGGCGCTTTCGGCGGCGGCTACCGCGTTGCGGAACCCCCGCTCTATGCCGGCAGGGCAGTCTATGAAGATATAGTCGTACTTGTCTTTGAGCTTGCCCAGCATCGCGCGGATGTCCTGGGGCCTGAGATTCAGGGACGCGGAGTTCTGGCTTGCGGGCAGAAGCTCGAGACCGGGCCTTCCGCGCAGGGGGAAGATCGCCTGATCAGCGTCACAGGTGCCGTCCAGCACGTCGGACAGGTCGAACACCAGCTCGTTCTGCGCGCCCAGCATCAGGTCAAGGCTCCTGAGACCCGCGTCCATATCCACCAAAAGCACCTTGCGTCCATCGCAGGCCAGGGCGTAGGCCAGGTTGAGCGCCACGGTGGATTTTCCCACGCCGCCTTTTCCCGAAGTTACAACGTATGTTTTGCCCATATCCGCCTCTTGTCAGTCCGCCAGAGAATTGTCGGCCACGATAGTGTTCTTTTCGGTGTAGTTAAGGGAATCCAGGTAATACTCTATGGTGGTTATGGCTGCCTGGGAAGCGTACGCTCCCGCGTAGCCGTTCTGTATGTAGACCACGACCACGATCTGCGGGTCGTCGATAGGCGCGTAGGTGACCAGCCAGGAGTTGTTCTCAAGGTCCAGCTGGGTACGCTGTGACGTTCCCGTTTTAGCGGCGATCTTGTATTTGGATTTGGAGAACTGTTCGGCGGCGGTACCGTCGTTTTCCGTGGAAGTAACTTCTTCCATTCCTTTGTGTATGGCGTCGAAGTACGCCTGGCTGGTGACGATGCGGTTGGCGACCACCGGGTGTTTCTCCAGCACCACGTTTCCGTTGGCGTCTATGACCTTATCGACTATCTGGGCGTCATATACGGTACCGTTGTTGGCTATGGCGGCTACGTATCTGGCGACCGCGATGGGGGTCACCTGGGTGATGGACTGGCCTATGCCAACCATTATGGTCTCGGCGGGGGTCCATTTAAGGTCGTTCAGGTAGGTGTTTATGGTGTTGACCATGAAGTGGCTGGAAATGTAGTTGGAAGGGATCTTGCAGTCGTACAGCAGTATGTCCCTTATGGCGGGCAGCCACTCAGCCTTTGTCTCGTAGGTGATGACTATGTTGAGGAAATCTATGGCGATATCCTCCAGGAACTGCGCGTCGTACTCCACGCCCCTGTCCGCCGCCACCTGCTGCAGCAGGCGCTTTATCATGGACGCGGCGATCTGGGGCTTGTAGGTGTACTGATCCTCTACGGAGCGGTCGGGGTCGTAAAGCATGGACTGATTGCCCACAAAGCCCGTGGCTTCGCTGGGCAGCTCTATGTTGGTCTTCGTGGTAAGGCCCAGAGCGGCCGCCCATTTGGTCAGGTTGGTGGAACCCAAGCGGTAGGAGACTTCGTAGAAGAAGTAGTTGCAGCTGTTTTTGATGGCCTCTACTATGGTCTGGTTGGCGTGGAGGTAGCGCTTGCTTTCGCCTATCCAGCATTTGGGGGCACGGGAGGTGTCGGTACCTTCACGCACGAAATCGCCGCCGTCGGAGATCCTTTCGGTGATGGAAATGGCGCCCTCGGTGAGCCCGCCCAGAGACGTGACCAGCTTGAATATGGAACCGGGGGTATCCTTTGCGGAAATGGCGCGGTTGAACATGGGGTTGCGTGGATCCGCGGCGATGGCGGACCATCCGCCGGGATCGACGGAAGCGCCCTCGAATATGCTAAGGTCAAATGAGGGATGCGAGACCATGCCCAGTATGCGGCCGGAGTTCGGGTCCATGGCCACCATGGCGCCGGTCTGCGCCAGGGAGATCTCGTAGCCGTTCTCGGCGTACATGGCCAGTGTGGCGGCTTTTCTCTGGTTCCACCTTACGCCCTCGGTAGTCTGCGCGTACAGTATCTGGGTCTGCTTCTGGTTTATGTCCGCTATGACGTCTGCCAGCGCCTTCTCCATGACCGCCTGCAGGGAGGTGTCTATGGTGGTGACCACCGAGTTGCCGTCGGTGGGGGCGGAATAGGATATCTCGCGGACCACCGCGCCCTTGGTGTTGATCTCGACCACTCTTTCGCCCTGCCTGTAAGCCAGATACGGGGAAAGCTGGTCTTCCATGGAGTATTCAAGCCCCGTGGCGCCTACGTGGGCGTCGGTGGGGTAGCCCTGGGAACGGTAGTTTTCCAGCGCGTCGGAAGTGGTTATGCGGCTTACGTAACCTATGGCGTGGCAGGCTACGGTATCGAATGGATACACGCGGGTGGAGGACTCCTGAACGCTCATGCCCTCCAGCTCAAGGGCGCGCACCTCGACCTCGGCCACCGTTTCAAAGCCCACGTCATAGGCGATGGTGACGGGGGTGGAGTTGTAGTTGTTCATGCGGGATGCCTGCCAGATGGCCAGAATCTTCAGCTGATACTCCTCGCTTAAGTCAGAGGGGATGGAATAGTTGTGGCACAGGGTCTCGAACAGCACGTCCACAGGATATCTGGTCTTGCTGGACAGGCTGAAGTTGCCTCTCCACTGGGTCTCCCGCGTCTCGGCGACGACCTCGGAGTCGGTGCCCAGATTCCATTCCCACTGCCCGTACTCGTTGCGTCTGAGCCAGAATTCCGTGGCGGGGTCGAGGGTGGATTTGCCGTTTGATTCTATCAGAAGTATGGTCTGGTATATGCTCTGGGTATACGCCGCCCTGTCCGCGTCGCTGGAACGGGACGGGTCGCGGTAGAACTGGATATTATAAGAAGACTGGTCGTAGGCCAGAGGTATCATGTTTTTGTCGTAGATGGTCCCGCGCATGCCGTACAGGCGTATGGTCTTGGTGGATTTTTTCTCTACCTGCGCGGTATAGTCGTCCGTATGCACGATCTGCATGCTGTAGAGCCTGATGGTGATGGCTACGGCAAACAGCGCGAGTATCACGCATAAAACTATGTATCTGTCACGGTTTTTTTGTCTCATTTTCAGATCCTTTTATCAGCGCCGTCTGCCCTTGCCGATCTTGGAGGGCTTGAGCGCCCGCAGATACGGAAGGTACAGTATTTGGGTGAGAGTCAGGGATATGACTACCCGGACGAGCGCATAGCCTATCTTTCCGCCGGGGAAAAAGCCGGTTATAAAGTACGTGTACACCGCCATGCCCGCTTCGTACAGCAAAAACGCGCTCACGCTGGGGATCAGTGTGACCAGCCAGGGCCTTACCCGGTGGGTAAGAAAACCGGAGACCAGGCCGCACAGGGTGTACATAAGCGCGGTGACGCCGGCGGGCTGGTACACGGTTATGTCCAGGGCAGTACCGGCGAAGGCACCGTAGATTATGCCCTGGGTCGCCCCGAGCACCGTGCCTATAAGCGCGGCGTTCACCAGGCACAGCCTGGGCACATAGCTCATGTTGAGCCCCGTGAACGGCAGCACCGACGCGTCGAGTATCACCGCCAACAGGGTAGTGATTATGCAGAATAACCTGCGTTTTGCCCGCATAAGCCTTAATCGTTAAGCCACGCGGCCTCAGGCACGGGCTTGGTAGGTCTGGGAGTGGGGGAGGGTGTGGGCGTCACGTTGGGATCCGGCGTGGGAGTGGGATAGTAGAATATAGCGTTATCGTCCACGGTGGAAGGCGTGGTGTAGGAATAGATGTTGCTGGTAGTGGTGGGCTGCGCGGTGATTATGGGGTTGGGCGTGGGAGTGGGAACGGCTTCGAGCTCGTCTATGGACTGCACCATCTCCCTGAGCACGAACACGTCTTCTATGGCGGAAAAGTCCACCGCGGGCAGTACGGACACATATTTGTCAGAGGTGCTCTGGGAACGGCTCACGGCGGTGACCGAACCGATCAGCAGCCCCTTGGGGAAACGGCTGTCCAGGCCGCTGGTATACACAGTGTCTCCGATACGCACGTTGCCCAGGTTGGAAAGGTAGTACATGCGGCACTCGTTCAAGCTGTCGCCGGTCTGCCTGACGCCCTGGAGCATGCCGTTGTCGCGGGTACGGCCTATCAGTGAAGCCACGGAGGAACGGGAGTCTATTATGGTTATGACCGTGGAAAAGTTGTAGCCCACGGTGTTTATCCTGCCGATAAGGCCGCTGGCGTTGACTACGGCCATGTTCTGGGCGATGCCGTCGTTCAGACCCTTGTTTATGGTGAACGTCTCGAACCACACACCCGTATCCTTGGCTATGACTTTCGCGTATACGGGAGAAAGCGCTTCGTATTCGTCTTTCGCGCCCAACAGGGTGGTGAGGCGCTCGTTTTCGCTTATGACCTCGTCGTAGGAATTGATCTGTATCTGCAGCAGCTCGACCTGCTGGCGCAGATCGTCCACCTCATCCTGCAGGTTGGAATCCGACGGCGCGCCGAACCAGCTTTTGAAGAATGAAGTGATGTTCGTGAACACTTTCTGCACGGGAGTAAACACTGTACCTGCGCCGTTCTCGACTATGGAGATGTCTCCGGAGGGGCGTAAAAGCAGGTATCTTACCAGAGAAAAAACTATAATGACTACCAGCGCAGTATAGATTATGCTGCGGATACGGCGGCTTCTTTGTTTTTTGCTTTTTTTAGCGCTCGCGCTTTGCGTTGCCATGTTTCGTGACCCCTAAAGTTATACTTCGTAGGCTGAGTAGGCGTTCTCGAGCCTGCGCAGCAGCCTGTCGTCGCCCGCGGCGAGCAGAGCGCCTCTAACCGCGTCGTAACAGGGCTCTCCGCTTTGGTAGACGTCTATCTGCGTATCGTTTTTGAGCCTGTCTGCCAGGCTGAACAGCTCGCTGCCGCCGCCCGTGAGGCTGATGCCGTTTTTGAGTATGTCCCCGGCGTATTCCACGGGAATGTTGTACAGTGCGTCGGAGATCATGCCCGTGAGCTCTTCCAGGGGGCGTTTGATCGCTTCGTACACGTCCATGGCGCTTACGTTCGCGCTGACGGGCCTACCGGTGATCACGTTCCTGCCGTAAAGGGTATGGGACGCGTCCTCCCGGGGTTCAACGGCGCTGCCCAACTGCTCTTTCAGCTCGCTTGCGACTTCACGGGACAGCAGCAGAGAGTATTTCCGGCGCACATAGTCTATGATGGCGCTGTCGAAAGCGGAAGAACCTGTTTTCATGTGACGGGAAAGCGTGATGGCGTAGGAGGAAATTACGCTGACCTCGGTAACGCTGGCGCCTATGGACACCACCAGCTGAGCCTGGGGCCGGTCGATCTTGCGCTGCATGCACAGGGCTGCCGCCACGGGCGCCTTGATTATGACCGCTTTTTTCGCCCCGGCAAGCAGGGCGGTGTTGGCGAGTGCCGCGCGTTCAACTCTGGTGGCGCCTTCGGGGCAGGTGAGCACGAGCCGGGATTTATCCAGCGTCTTTCTGTGCCCGGCGCTTTTTTCCACGGCGCTGAGCAGCAATATGGCGGCAAGCTCGCTGTCCGCCACCGCTCCGTAGGAGATGGGGCTGACCACCAATGTATCCTGCCCGCTTCGGCCGCTCATACGCGCGGCTTCGTCCCCGGCGGCGTAGACTTCGGAGCTTTTGAGCGCGTCAACCATGACCACGCTGCGACACCTGGTCACGGGGGTTTTTTCGTCTGTCATCACATATGTGGAAGCGCTGCCCATGTCGGCCGCGATCAAACTGCTAAAAGAGATGCCCGCCATTAGTCCTCCAGTATACCCATTTGTCTGACTTCCCGCAAAAAAAGTTCGCTGGGGAAGCCCACTATATTGTCGTATGAACCTTTCACTTCGGAAACGAACCTGCCGGCGCCGCCCTGTATGGCGTAGGCTCCCGCCTTGTCCATGGGCTCTCCGCTCTCGGCGTAGGCGCGTATCTCGTCCTGCCCCAGCTTGCGGAAGCTTACGTAAGTGACGTCCCGCGAGACGCGCATGCTCCCCGTAACGGTGTCGATAAGGCACAGCCCGCTCAATACCCGGTGGGTGTTGCCGGACAGTTCCGAGAGCATGCCTTCCGCCTGGGAAACGCTGCCGGGCTTGCCGAATATCTCGTCACCCAGCGCGACCAGCGTGTCGCAGCCTATGACCAGTGCGCCCGTAAGCCCTTTAGCCACGCTTTCGGCCTTGCGCCTTGCCAGCGACATCACTATCTCGTCTGCGCTGCCGCTCACGTCGTTTTCGTCGGCGTTTGAAGGGATTATGTCGAACGCGACGCCCAGCTTATCCAGTATCTCGCGCCTGCGGGGCGAGGAAGAAGCCAGCACGACGCGCCTGCTAAACTCCATACGCATTACTCTCCATAATATACTAACATACATTATACAACAACGCGCCGATTCAATCAAGCAAAAAGTATATGAATATAATGGAAAGCAAATATTGACACGGCGGCGCGAAACGGATGAAAGCTTGCTTTTTTCCGCGTTTTCGTGTATAATGCTATCTGAGAGATTATGGCTTTTAGCTTTTCGGAGGATAGATGGCAACAAATACGCGCAGAACGCCGCCCAGGGGCAGAAATGTCAAAAAAAGCGGCGCTAAAAGCAGGAAAACTGTAAAAAAACCCGTAAGCCGGCAGACACAGGCAAAGAATCCCAACGAGGCGAGGGCGACACTGTTCCTGCTGGCGGCGGCGCTGATGCTCGCAATAGTGCTGGGCGGGGACAGAAACGCGGCGCGGGAATGGACCAACAGGCTGTTTGAGGGGCTGTTCGGTTCGCTCACGGTGCTGGTCATCATGCTCTTCGCTCTGCTGGGAGTGCTCGCTTTTGCCGCATCCCGCAGGGGCAACTCCGGCGTAAAATGGATACTCACTCCGTCGCTCATTTGCTTTTTCGTATTGAGCGTGACCCAGGGCTTCTATGTGGAAAAAGTGGAAGCGTCCATGGGGCTGAAAACTTACGCGAATTTTCTGGCGCAGGCGTACCGCATGGGCGAAGGCGGCGGCCTGGTGGGTTCGCTCATAGGCTACCCGCTGACCAAGCTGCTCACCTGCTGGGGACAGCTGGCGGCGCTGCTGGCCCTGAGCGTGTTCCTGCTTCAGAAATCCGGTGCGCTGTCCGTGGGTGACACCGCGGCCAAGGCCTGGAATACCGGCAAAAAAGCGGGCGCCAGCCTGTCCAGCGCCGCCAGGAGCGTCACTGATGTAGCCAGGAAAAAGGTGATGACCATAAGCGACGGGCGCCGCCGCAAGAATGA
>JAFZLE010000277.1 GCA_017551645.1 Clostridia bacterium
GGTATCGACCCCGGCCATCAGCTGAATGGCGACAGCAGGAAAGAGCCCGTCTCGCCCGGCAGCAGCGAGACCAAGGCGCGCGTAGCGGCGGGTACCCGGGGCGTGTCCACAGGCCGCCCGGAGCACGAGGTGGACCTGGAGATCGCGCTTAAGCTAAGGGACCTGCTCACCGAGATGGGCGCGCAGGTGCTCATGACCCGCGAGACCGCGGACGTGAATATCTCAAACGTGGAGCGTGCTGAGATGATGAACCTGTGGGGCGCCGACTGCGTGCTGCGCATCCACTGCGACGGCTCCACAGACCATGACGTGCACGGCATGGCGATGTACGTCAGGCTGACGGGTGAGAAGGCGCAGGAGAGCTGCGAACTGGCCCAGTGCCTGCTGTCCGCCATGGGGGAAGCTACCGGCGCGAAAAAGAGGGGCGTGTTCAAGCGGGATACATATTCCGGGCTCAACTGGTCAAAGGTGCCCGCGGTGCTGGTGGAGTGCGGTTACATGTCGAACCCGGAGGAAGACAAGCTGCTGAGCACCCCCGAATACCAGGAGAAGCTGGTGCTGGGCATGGCGATGGGGCTGGCGGAGTATTTCGGGCGCGCGGACGACGCGGAGTAAAACGGTGTATTTGCCGAAAAAGGGCATAAAAACAGGGCGGACATCTGTCCGCCCGTTTTTTCCCGTCTTATGTTTAAAACTGCTGACGCTTGGCTGCGAAGCACTCGCTGCAATAGATGGGACGGTCGCTCTTGGGAATGAAAGGCACGCGGGTGGGCTTGCCGCACTCGGCGCACACGGTCTCGAACATCTCGCGCTCGCCGGAGGCGTTGTTGCGGCTGGCCTTGCGGGCCTGACGGCAGTCCCTGCAGCGGGTGGGCTCATTCTGGAAGCCCTTTTCGGCGTAGAAGGCCTGTTCGCCGGCGGTGAATACGAATTCCTTGCCGCAGTCCTTGCAGATCAGAGTTTTGTCCTCGAACATGGATAGAATACCCCCAAATAGATGAATATCGACTGCGCCTCACGGCTGACCTGGTCTTTGACCCCACACTCGCCGGCAGGGGCGTTCGCTCCTAAGCGTTATGCTCCCCACTACTGACCCTCTCGGCGTTGTACGCCGGCCGGACTAACTTCTAAGCCGCACCATGCTCACGGAAGATTTCTCCGCTTACGTGGATCGTTTTGCCTGCGACTGGCTTCGACTTTCAACCACAGACCCGCAGACGCAATCATAGACATTATATGCGCTTTTCCCGTCTTTTGCAAGCCCTTAAAGCTCCAAATTACAAATTTTTTTTATAGAAAATGCGTTTGTATTGACATATCGGGCAAAAGCGGTACAATATTCTGTATGGACATGAAGGGAATTTTGGAAGAGTTTCTTGACAGAGGTATCAGGGAAGGCTGTTTCCCCGGCGCGCAGGCAGCGTGCGGCAGGGGGGACGAGGTGTTCGCGCTGTGCGTTAAGGGCGTAAAGGAGCTTGGCGGCAGCGAAGTAGACGCGGACACCCTGTTCGACATGGCTTCCCTTACCAAACTGCTGGCGCCCACCATGATCGCCTTGAAGGCCATTGACGCGGGCGTGATAACTTTGTACGACACGCTGGGCTACTGGTTTGACGGCGCGCCGGAAGATAAAAAGGACATAACCGTCTACCAGCTCATGACCCATACGGGGGGCTTTGAGCCCAGCTTCCGCCTGGACAAAATGGGCATCAGGCCCGAAGACGCCGCGCAGGCGATACTGAACAGCAAACTGGTGTCCAAGCCGGGGGAAAAAGTCAATTATTCCTGCATGGGCTACATACTGCTTGGCAAGCTGCTGGAAAAGGCGTACGGCAGGGACCTGAAAACGCTGTCGGACCTGATGGTGTTCCGGCCTCTGGGCATGACGAGCACGGGCTACCTGCCCGAGTCCGGCAACGTGGCCGCCACGGAGATAGACCCGAATACGGGCAAAGCGATCAAAGGCGTGGTGCACGACGAGAACGCCCGCTTCCTGGGCGGCATCTCCGCCAACGCGGGAGTGTTTTCCAACGTAAAGGATATGATCCTGTTCTGCCGGATGCTGGCGAACAAGGGGAAGGGCTTCGTTTCGCCCGCGGTATTCGAGAAGGCTACATACTGCCATACCCCCGACGATACGGATTCCCACAGGGGGCTGGGCTTCCACCTGGGCGGCACGGAGTTCAACTACATGGGCGACCTGTTCCCCGCCTGCTCCTTCGGGCATACGGGCTTTACGGGCACCTGCATCGCCGTGGACCCCACCACCGGCTTCTGGGTGATACTGCTCACCAACCGTGTGCATCCCACCCGCGAAAACTTCGGCCTGTTCCGCCTGCGCAGGGCGCTGCACAACGCGCTGTACGCTGAGGCGAGCAAAAATCTGTTTTAAGGAGAACTGAAAATGCCTGACTACAAAGCGGCGGCAAGAGATTTTATCGAGAACGAGACCCAGTTCCACCTGGGAAAGATACCCACCGAGCAGTCCAATCCCCTGACCCGGGGGCTGTCTTCCATAATCAAAAAAGACACCAAAGCAGGCGTCAAGACCATACTGGCGGCGGACAAATACATACCCGAAGTGAGCCGCGGCTGCTTTAAGGGCGAGGAATTCGCGCGCCTGGTGGACGACATACTGCGCTGCATGGAAGAGGGCCGCAAGGTGGTGTTCTCCTCCGTGGGCGCGTCCGGGCGCATGGCGCTGCAGCTGGACTCCACCTGGAGGCTGTTCTGGCACGACCTGATAAACAAACTGCCCCTGCGGGCGGAGGAGTTTGCCCGCATGGCGGAGGTCACCAACAGCTTCATGACCGGCGGTGACCGGGCGTGCGTGAGGAGCGTGGAGAACTTTGAGGACTACATGACCTTCGGCGCCCGCCAGACGGTGGACAGCGGCGTCACCCCCGGCGACGTGCTGGTGGTGCTGGCGGAGTGCGGCTTAAGCTCCTCAACCGTGGGCAGCGCCATACAGGGCGATGAGCTGGGCGTTTCCACATACTACTTCTACTGCAACCCCAAGGACGTGCTGTGCGAGCACCTGGAGCGCGCCCGCAAGGTATTCGCCAGAAAGGGCATCCACTTCGTGCCCCTGTTCGCGGGCAACATGGCGGTGGCGGGCTCCACCCGCATGCAGGTGACCACGATAGAACTGCTGGTGGCGGGCGCCGCGCTGGAAGTCGCTGCCTGGAAGTGGCTCGGCAGGCACCTGGACGCGGACGAGGTCGCGGCGATAGGGCTTACCGCGCTTGAGCCGGAAAGCTATTCCGACGAGTTCGAGAAGCTGGTCGCCCTGCTGGGCAGCGGCGAGGCGCTGGAAGGCATGGCTAAAGCCGTGGAGTATGAGACGGACACCTACACCGCGGGCGGGCTCATCACCTATATAACCCACGCCTATCTGCAGGACATACTTACCGACACCACCGAGCGCCAGCCCACTTTCACGCTGCCGCCTTTTCGCCGCACGGACGACCATACCGGCCCCATCTCCTGGGCTTACGCCAAGGATCCGCTGTACCCGTCCTCCGTTGCCTGGCAGCACATTATCCGCCGCCCCATAAAGGGACTGGACTGGACGAAGGAAGACTACATCAAGATGGGTGCCGTGCAGAGCATACTGGACAATCCGCCTAAGGTTGGCAGCGGGGAACTGAGCTATTACGATCTGGGCTGGTCGGACGACGAGAGCCGCTATTCCCGCCATCCCGCGCGCCTGGTGCTGGTGGACACGGACGGCCTGAGCGCGAACAGGGGCTGCCTTGACTGGTTCAACAAAAACAAAGCCAAGTTCGACGGCGCGCTCACACTGCGCCTGGGGGACATCCCGGAAGGCAGCCTCAGCGACAACGAGATCCGCGTGCCGCTCAAACTGCCCCACACGCTGATGGAGCTTATGACCCACGTGGCGGTCAAGCTGGCGTTCAACCTGCTGTCCACCGCCACCATGGCCAAAATGGGCAGGGTGTGGAGCAACTGGATGATACAGGTGCTGCCCACCAACAAAAAGCTCATCGACCGCTCCACCCGCATAATCGCGGAGCTGGCGCACATTCCCTACGAGCAGGCGTGCGAGGAGTTCTTCAAGAGCTATCTCTCCCGCCCCGAAGGTCAGGAATACCGGGAGAGCTACGTGGTAGAGACCCTGCGCCGCCTGGGCGTTGACCCGGATAAGGAGTAAACGCGGCGCCCAGTCTCCCGGGGCAAGGCGGGATCTGGGAGAGCGGAAGCATTTGGGATCCTGCCACAATTAAATACTTATAAGCCTATGAAGAGTGCGCGAGAGACAAGCTCGTTGACCGCACGACAACCTGCCGGGGACGGTAAGGTGCCAAAGCTTGACCGATAGGTTAGATGATATCAGTCCTGTCGGTAACGATGGGACTGTTTTTCGTCGCTCTTCTTAGGTTAAAACGAAAGGAGCGACGATTATGTTATAGTGATTATTCCGGCAAAGCACCAAGTGACCGAGATTAATAAAAGGAGGAGACACTATGATCACAGAAGAAGAAATATGGGAAGCGGCAAAGGAGTTTTTGATGAACCCGTACTGGAAACGGTATTATGATGACGCACCGTCAGAGTACTCAAAGCGGTATGCACTGCTGAGCTTTTTCTGGAGCGAAACAGATGATGAAGAAAAGACGGACGAGGCTATAAAAAAGGCAAGAGAACTTGAGAAACACTTTACCATTGCGGATTGTAGGCACGAACTGAGATACTGCGGCAACAACCCAAAGGTTTTATACTGGAAGACGAGAATAAAGGAACTGACAGAAAGGGAGGGAAAGGATAATGAGGAATCAATTTGAACTTTTCATGAGGAATCCATACTACAGGGAGATCTACGAAAATGCGCCCACCAAAAAACTGAAACAATATATCAGGCATTCCTGGGGCGACCCGACTTATGTGGCTGATTAAAACGACGACACTCATCTGTCCGGGCCTGATGAGAACTATCTCTCGCAGTTTCCCGTCTGTAGCATACGATTTGAGCTCTTCATGAGGAATCCATACTACAGGAATATGTACAAAAACGCGCCTACCGAAAAACTGAGACGTTATTTCAGGCGTGCCTGGGGCGACCCCACTTATGTGTATGACGAAAACGAGGACACTCATTTGTCCAAACCGGAGGTAGAGTATCTTGCGCAGTTTGCCGTTGGCGGGATGCTAAAAGCGTTCTTCAAAGTACGGCTGGCCAGATTTGATCAGACTGATACGGATGAGCAAAAAAACTCAAGCCGGACTTGAAAAAGAAATTGAAAATTCAAACCCCGGATGTTAGAATAGGCACGAAGGATATGCTACAATGACACCGTAAGAAGGAGGTGGCGGTAATGAGTCTGGGAAGCAACATTACTGAAGCGAGGAAACTGCGCGGGCTCACGCAGGAGAATCTGGCTGAACTTGTGGGCGTGAGCTTTCAGGCTGTAAGCAGCTGGGAAAGGGACGAGAACCTGCCCGACACCGCGCGGCTCAAATCATTGGCGGAAGCGCTCAACACGTCGCTTGACGCGCTGTTTGACGAGGGCAAGCGCGAATGGACGCTGAAAGCGCCGCATTCAGACCCGGAGCATATGTACACCTACATCAAGGCGAAAGCCCAGAGCGAAAAGCTGGAACAGACGCTTAAAGCCCTGCCGCTGATACGCGAGAAGCACAAGGGCCAATTCCGCAAAGGTATGGTCGACCGGGCGCCGTACATCACCCATCCGCTGACGCTGGCGTGCCACGCGCTGGCCATGGGCATAGTTGACGACGACGTGATCGCAGCGCTGCTGCTGCATGACGTGATAGAGGATACCGACACCAAGCCCGAGGAGCTGCCCGTGAACGAGCGGGTGCGCAAAGCAGTGTGCCTTGTATCCTACAACACGTATGAGGGTGACAAGGAGACGATCAAACCAAAGTACTACGAGAAAATCAAGGAGAACCCGCTGGCATCGCTGGTCAAGTGCATCGACCGCTGCAACAATCTGTCCTGCATGGCTGACGGATTCGCCCGCGGGAAGATGGCGACGTATGTGGTCCAGACCGAGAGATACGTACTGCCGCTGCTGGATGTGGTAAAGGCGGTGCCCGAGTGGAACAATGCGGCGTGGCTGCTAAGTTATCAAATAACCTCGCTGCTGGAGGCGTTCAAGAGACTGCTGTGACAGGATCGACAACGAAGGGAGGCTGGATCTATGTATGCTATGTACATCGGAATCTTTAATGACGGTGCCAAGGATAATCTGGATGATTATTACGACCGGCCTTTTGATCTGTTTAAAAGGTACTATGAACTGACGAGCCTGTACCGGACTCCCGGGGAATGGCAGCCGCTGCTTGGCGAATCGACACAAATGGATTGGGGGAGCTTTCTGTACGTATGCTCCCGCGAAACGGTCCGGCAGCTGTTCAAGCTCAGGAAGACGGGCATCGCTCCGGTCTTTGATGACAGGATCGGCGCGACCCGTTCCTCGTCCACGCTGTCCAAAGCGGAATGGTACGGTATAATGGAAGTTGAACTCTACTGA
>JAFZLE010000278.1 GCA_017551645.1 Clostridia bacterium
TATAGCCAGGTGCCCCGCGTCCACGCCCCGATCAGAAAGGATAAGTATGTTTACGCCGTCACGGCACGCGGCGTCGCAGGCATCGAAAAACTCCCGCATCGCCTGGCGCAGCCGTGTGCTGACGGGATAGAGCAAAGAAACCGTCCGCACATGGAAAGCGGGATGGTCTATCTGCTTTATGCGCTTAAGCTCGTCCTCGGTGAGCACCGGGGAAGGCAGCTCCAGCACGGCGCAGTTGTCGGGGTCCTCGGAAAGCAGATTTCCGTCGTCCCCGATATATATGGAACAGTCGGTCTTGCAAACTTCCCTCAGCGCGTCGATAGGCGGGTTCGTCACCTGGGCGAAGCGCTGTTTGAAGTAATCGAACAAAAGCGGGTGCGCTTTTGACAGCGCCGCCAGCGGTTCGTCCGCGCCCATTGAAACGATGGGTTCCGTGCCGTTTTCCGCCATTGGCAGTATTACGTCCGTTACGTCTTCCCAGGCATAGCCGAACGCCTTGCTGAGGGTCCGGGTCTCTATCGGACAGGCGGCGCTTTCCGCCTTCGGCAGGTCATCCAGGCGGACGATCTGTTTGACCCATTCGCCGTAAGGATGCTGAGACGCGAAATATGTTTTGAGTTCCCCGCTTTCCAGCAGCTTTCCTGTGCGCAGGTCGGCCATCAGCACGTCCCCGGACGTGAGCTTCCAGCGGCGGCGGATATGGGCGTTCTCCTCAAACAGCACCCCCGCCTCGGAGGACAGTATCAGCCGCCTGTCGTCCGTAAGCGCGCAGCGCAGCGGGCGCAGGCCGTTGCGGTCCAGCGACGCGCACACGCTGTCGCCGTCGGAATACAAAATGGCGGCAGGCCCGTCCCAGGGCTCCATCATGGTGGAATAATACCGGTACAGGTCGCGCCAGGGCTTGCTTTCCTTTTCTCCCTGCCAGGGCTCGGGCAGAAGCACCATGCCCGCCAGGGGCAGCGGGAAGCCGTTCATGGCCAGGAATTCCAGCGTGTTGTCCAGCATCTGAGAGTCGCTGCCGCCTTCTTCCACCACGGGCAGCGCGCGCTTCATGCCTTCCCCCATCACGGCGGAGATCATGGTCTCCTCCCGGGCTTTCATCCGGTCGTGGTTGCCGCGGATGGTGTTTATCTCACCGTTGTGCAGCAGAAAACGCTGGGGATGAGCCTTCGACCAGCTGGGAAAGGTGTTGGTGGAGAAGCGGGAATGCACCATCGCCATCTGGGAGACGTAGCGCACGTCCTGCAGATCGTCATAAAAAGAGCGCAGCTGGCTTACCAGCATCATGCCTTTATAGACTATGGTACGGCAGGATAAAGAACAGATATAAGTATCGGTGTCCTGCTTTTCGAACACACGGCGGAGCATATACAGCTTACGGTCGAAATCGATGTCCTCCTTAACATCCGCGGGCCGTTTCAGGAAACACTGGCGGATGCGGGGCATGGTGCGCCGGGCGCCCGCGCCCAGCTGAGCCGGATGGCAGGGCACATCCCGCCAGCCCAGCACCTGTATGCCCTCGGACAGCGCGAGCTGGTCGAATATTCGGCAGATGTTTTGGACGCCCACTTCGTCTTCAGGCAAAAAGAACATCCCGACGCCATAGTCGCCGGGTCTGCCAAGAGATATACCTTCCTCCCGCGCCCATTCCGAAAAGAATTCGTGAGGCAGGCGGGTCATTATTCCAACTCCATCGCCGGTAGTACCAAGCGCGTCGCTGCCCGCGCGGTGTGCCAAGCGCTCGACTATCGTGAGCGCCTGATCCACAGTGCGGTGGGTCGCCCTGCCGCTTAAGTCGACTATGGCGCCGACGCCGCAGGACTCATGTTCAAGTTCAGGATGATAGAGCGGGTATTGGCCGTCACGCATCAAAAGATCCTCCTTGCAGGATTTCGAGCGCGTAATCCTTCATTTTCAGGTTGTGGCGCATGGCGTAGAGCTGCATGCGCCTGTGGGCTTCCGGTTCGTCTATGCCGTATTTTTGCATCAGCGCGCGCTTCGCGTCTTCCACCAGGTTTTTGTCCTCGCTGCTGCGGTGAGGCAGGCGCATATAATGGAGCTGGGAAAGCATTTCCACCGCCCCGATGACGGCGCTGCCGGAACAGGGATAATTCAGCTTGAATATCCGCGGCGACTCGCAGGCTTCCAGTGTGTCACGCCTGCCTATCAGCAGGAACTGGAACGCTTCGGAAAAATCGAAGGCGATGTCGTCCGGCTGGGCGTCGATAAGCCTGCCCGCCATTATGACCACGCCGTCCTCGCACTCGGCGAGCGTGCGCCTGAGCTCGCTTCCGGACGCGCACAGCCGGAATACATCATACCCGGAGGAAGCCAGCAGCCGTGAGAGCTGTTCGCGGCTCGCCTGCGCAGCGCCCGCTATTATGATCCTTGCCACCGTAGCTTCCTCCTTTCAATGTTTATAGGTCACCCTGCCGTGTTTAGTACATCACGATATATCTGTCGATCTCCCAGCGGCTCACGTGGGTGCGGTAGGCGTCCCATTCCTTTTCCTTGCCTTCCACGTACTGCTCAAGCACGTGCTCACCCAGGGCTTTGCAGATGACTTCGTCCGCCTTCAGGCATTCGATGGCGTCCTTCAATGTGCCGGGCAGGCTCTTTATGCCCTTTGCGGCCCGGGCAGCTTCGTCCATGGCGAAGATGTTCTCGGTGATCTCTGCGGGCGGGGTCATTCCCTTTTCTATGCCGTCCAGGCCCGCCGCCAGGCACACCGCCATGTTCAGATAGGGGTTGCAGCTGGGATCGGGGCAGCGCAGCTCGACGCGGGTGCCCATGCCCCTGGCCGCGGGGATCCTGATGAGCGCGCTGCGGTTGCTGGCGCTCCACGCCAGGTAACAGGGCGCCTCATAACCGGGCACCAGGCGCTTGTAGCTGTTCACGATCGGGTTGGTTATGGCCGCCATGCCCCGCACGTGGGCGAGGATGCCCGCTATGAAAGAATAGGCGTCCCTGCTGAGCCCCAGCTTGTCGGACGGATCGTAGAACGCGTTTTTGCTGTCCTTGAACAGGCTCATGTTGGTGTGCATGCCGCTGCCGTTGATGCCGAACACCGGCTTGGGCATGAAGGTGGCGTGCAGCCCGTTTTTCTGCGCCAGGGTCTTGACCGCCAGTTTGAAGGTCATGATGTTATCGGCGGCGGTAAGCGCGTCGGCATATTTAAAGTCGATCTCATGCTGGCCGGCGGCCACTTCGTGGTGGCTGGCCTCGATCTCAAAGCCCATCTGCTCCAGCGCCAGGCATATCTCGCGGCGGGTGCTTTCGCCGTGATCCAGGGGGCCCAGGTCGAAATAGCCCGCTTCGTCGCCCGTGGCGGTGGTGGGACGGCCCTGCTCATCGGTCTGGAACAGGAAGAACTCCATCTCGGGACCTACGTTGAAGGAATACCCCATATCGGCGGCGCGCTTGAGCACCTTTTTGAGCGCTCCGCGGGGATCGCCGGCGAATGGAGTGCCGTCGGGGTTGTACACGTCGCAGATAAGGCGCGCGACCTTGCCGTGCTGCGGACGCCAGGGCAGGATGGCGAATGTGTCCAGATCGGGATGCAGATACTGGTCGCTCTCGTTGATACGCACGAAGCCCTCTATGGAACTCCCATCGATCATGATCTCGTTGTTGACCGCTTTCTCTATCTGGCTGGCGGTTATGGCTACGTTCTTAAGCTGCCCGAATATGTCCGTAAACTGCATGCGGATGAACTCGACATCGCCTTCCTTGACCATGCGGATGATGTCTTCCTTCGTGTATTTGCCCATAACGGTACCTCCTCAAAAACAAAAACGGCAGGGTGAGCCATGCGATATGACTCCCTTGCCTTATCTGCGGGAGATTTTACTCCGATGCCCGACGCGTGTCAAGAGAGAATTGTAAGTCTTAACAAAAAAACTTGCAGAAAAACGTTTCTTCCATTATAAGTCTCCGGAATATGCAATTTGGGAATGTTAAAACTTCATAATCACGATTGACAAACCCGGGGCCGGGTGATATCATTGCCGCAATTTCATAAAACAAAGCGTTGCGGAAGCAAAGTATCCGGCCAGTGCGGCATCACAGAGAGCGGGCGGCGGTGGAAGTCCCGTATGAGCCGGCCGGAGAAGAACCCTTCCAAGTCCAAACCGAACACGAGAGCCAGTAGGGGCGGCGTGAAAGCGGCACGTTACAAGCGCGGGGGCTTGGCTGAGCCCTGTAAGAGAAGCAAATCAGGTGGCACCACGGAGAGGCGGCCTTCGTCCTGAAATATCAGAACGATTGCCGACCGATCACGGAGGTGCCATTTATGTGTTCTATCTTTGGCGTGACTGACAGGAGCATCCATCCCAATAAGCTTAAAGAATGCTTTGACCGCACCGTTTCCCGCGGACCGGACATGAGCCGGTTCGAGGAAGTCGGCCCGGGTTATATGGGCTTTCACCGGCTGGCCATAATGGGGCTCAACGAAATGGGCATGCAGCCTTTCCATATGGGCGGAGACAGCGTAGTGTGCAACGGCGAACTCTACTGCTTCCGCCCCCTGCGCGCGCGGCTCATGGAAAAGTACGAACTCAGGGGCGAGTCCGACTGCGAGATACTCCTCCCCCTGTTCCACGAGTACGGCGTCGAGATGTTCAAGACCCTGGACGCCGAATTCGCGCTGATACTTTATGACGGCAGCGAAGGCAAGTTCATCGCCGCCCGCGACTCCATAGGCATCCGCCCCCTGTATTACGGCAGGCTGGAAAGCGGCGGCTGGGCGTTTGCCAGCGAACCCAAGAACCTGATGGGTCTGTGCAAGACCATAATCCCCTTTCCCCCGGGCCACTACTGGATCGACGGTGAATTCGTGCGGTACGCCGATCCTGCCTACGTGGGCTACTTCACCATGAAGAGCGAGGAGGAGGTTTGCCCGAAGCTGCGCCGCCTGCTTATGGACGGCGTTGAAAAGCGTCTGGACGCCGACGCGCCCGCAGGCTTCCTGCTTTCGGGCGGGCTGGATTCGTCCCTGGTGTGCGCCATAGCGCAGAAGATGCTGGATCACCCCATCCGCACCTTTGCGATCGGCATGGACATAGACGCCATAGACCTGAAATACGCGCGCATGGTGGCAGACTACATAGGCAGCGAGCATACGGAAGTCATAATCAGCGAAAAGGACGTGCTGGAAGCGCTGCCCAAAGTAGTGGAACTGCTGGCGACCTGGGACATCACCACGATCCGCGCCTCCATAGGCATGTACCTGGTGTGCAAATGGATACACGAGCACACGGACGTGCGCGTGCTGCTGACGGGAGAGATATCCGACGAACTGTTCGGCTACAAATACACGGACTTCGCGCCTTCCGCCGCCGCGTTCCAGGAGGAAGCCGAAAAGCGCATCCGCGAACTGCACGTATACGACGTGCTCAGGGCGGACCGGTGCATTTCCGTCAACAGTCTGGAAGCCCGGGTGCCCTTCGGGGACCTCAAGTTCGTGCGCTACGCCATGAGCATCGACCCTGAGCTCAAGATGAACAACCACAACATGGGCAAATACCTGATCCGCAAGGCGTTCGCCGAGGACAGGATACTGCCGGAGGAGATACTCTGGCGGCAGAAAGCGGCATTCTCCGACGCGGTGGGTCACAGCATGGTGAACGACCTAAAGGCGCTGGCGGAACGGACATATACTGATGAGGAATTCATAAAAGGCGCGGAGAAATACGCCTACCGCCGCCCTTTCACCAAGGAAAGCCTGCTTTACCGGGATTTATTCGAACAGTTCTATCCCGGGCAGGCGGAGATGATACCCGACTACTGGATGCCCAACAGGACCTGGCCCGGCTGCGACGTGGACGACCCTTCCGCCCGGGTGCTGGCCAACTACGGGGACAGCGGAAAATAAGGCTTTGTGTTGATTTTTGCCCGGTTTCATGTTATGCTTAACAAAGCATATCAGATAATGGGGTATTATAGTGAATGAAGCTTTCCGAAGACCTGATAACGCCGAGGCTGCGCATCCGCTCACACCGCGCGGGCGACAAGGCGTTCGTGCTCTCCATGTGGGGAGACCGGGAAAACGGTAAATACATGTCGGACCCGGCCGCCGAAAACATGGACGAAAAGTACCTGGCGTGCATCGACGGCATGGAAGACGAGCCGGACGGGTACTACATGACCGCCGAGCTGAGGGAAAACGGCGCTCCTGTGGGCACATGCTGCGCATTCCCTGAGGGCGGGAATTACGACATAGGGTACTGCATTTCCAAGGACCACTGGAAAGAAGGCCTGGGCACCGAAATGCTGGCTGCGCTGATCGAGTGGATCAAACAGCAGGGCGGCAGATCCGTGACCGGGGAAGTGGCTGACCAAAACGCCGCGTCGGTCGCCCTGCTAAGTAAGTTCGGGTTTTGCCCGGACAGGAAGACCCGCTACAAGAAATGGGGCGAAGAGACGTACTTCGACGCCCATTATTACAGGCTCGACCTGTAAGGCGTCCGGCGGAGTTTGCAATCAAAAAACTATTATAAGGAGAATGCGCCGTGGCTGATTTCGGCATAAACGAAATGCTCGACATGCAGAGGACCCTACAGGAGAAGTATAAGAACAAGTGGGAGGGCATATCTCCCGAAGTCGGTAAAAACAAGCTGCTCTGGATGATCGGCGAAGCCGGTGAAGTGATCGATATAATCAAAAAGCACGGCGACCAGGCGGCGTGCGAGCAAAGCGAACTGCGGGAACACCTGGTAGAGGAACTGGCGGACGTGCTTATGTACTTTAATGACGTGCTGCTGTGCTACGGAATCACGTCGGACGAGCTTAAACGCTCCTACACGGACAAGTTCCGCAGGAACATGACGCGGTGGTAGCTTCCCGGCGGGAAAAGCGGGAGATAAGGGATCGGAGATGCCATTATGAGGATAGGCGAAGTCGGACTACTGACAAACGACGTAAAAAGGCTCGCGCGTTTCTACAAACAGCTGCTGTAAACGGAACACTTTAGCGATGACGATACGCATCAGTTCATCATCACGGATGGCA
>JAFZLE010000037.1 GCA_017551645.1 Clostridia bacterium
GCCCGGGGCGAACGTGCCCTGCACCGCCGCGCCTATGCCGGACTCGAAGTGCGTGTTAAGGCAGAAGCCTTTCAGCATCCCTGTGGGCACGGTGCAGTGGGCGAACACCGCGCTGCCTTCTTTGGTGTCGAAGCGGCTGGGATTGCACATGAAGCCCTTTTCGCCCGTCACGCTGCCCAGCACCGCCATGGACAGAAGGGAAGGCATGTCCCCCTCGCACGCGGCGTACACGCCCAGGTCGTTAAGTATGGAAAGCCCCAGGCAGCCGGTGGAGCGCACGCTGTCCAGCAGGTCAAAGCAGCGCACGGTCACCCCGCACAGCCCGTAAGCGTCCACTATGCGCTTTAACGCGCCGTAGATATACAGCGCCTTTTCCGTCTCACCCGCGTCAAACTCCTGGCATTTGAACATTTCCGTATACTCGTTGGGCTCGTACGCCTGTTTCCCGATCTCGTTTATGAGCTCGTCCATGGGTACGGATACACAGCCCAGCCCCAGTTTTTCCCTGACCCTGTCCGCGGACCAGTCGCTGGCGATCAGCCAGTCCGAAGGCGCGCCTATGCAGCCCAGTTTTTTGCCCCTGAGGGCGGAAAGGGCGCGGTGGGCGCGGTTCAGCGCGCGGATACGCGCGGCGATCGCCTCTGTGTCCCCGTGCAGTATCTCGCCGCTGCCGCCGTGCTTGTTCAGGTAGCTGAGTATCTCCATGGACGCGGCCAGGGAATTGCTTTCGCCGCTGGTGAGTATATAGCAGCGCTTCGTTTTGAGCTTTTCGAATATCTCCAGGAAATAACCTTCGCTGCCGCCGGACGCCACGTACAAAAGCGCGAACCCGCTTTGCAGGTATCCCTCCAGGCTCACCCTGCGCATGTCCTCCCCCAGCGCCTCGCCCAAGGATGAAACGAACCTGTCCATCCTTTCGTCGGTCACCTGCGAAAGGGGGCTGCGTATCTGATAAAAATCCATAGTGTTCCCGCTCCCGTCAAGTCAGAATTAAGGCCTGAACGCCATGTTTTGCGGTTCAAGTATAAACGCATATCCCGGGCCTGTCAACACCGCGGGCGGACGCGAAAGCGGACGGGTCTCCCCGTCCGCCGCGTTTTCAGATGTTTCGGCTTACTTCCTTTTGCGGCAGTCCTCCTCCATGTCCGCCTTCCAGTCAGCGCCCACGGGCATGCACTTTCTCACTTTGGACATGGCGCGGGAGATGCCCTCGTACTTGAGCGCGTTGCCCCTGGAGTCGTTCACGAAGCAGGCGGAGCGCTCCTCCTCTATGCCCATATCGTCCGCCACGGCGCGGGCGTCGATGTTCGCGCCCAGGAACAGGAACTCCCAGCCGTACCTTTCCTTCTGGCGGGTGATAAGCCGTTTGACTTCGCCGGCGGAATACCTGCGGCTGGCGTTCTCCATACCGTCGGTGGTGATCACGAACACGGTCTTTTCGGGGCGGTCCTCCTCCCGGGCGTACTTGTGCACGTTGCCTATGTGATGTATGGCGTCACCCACCGCGTCGTACAGCACGGTGCAGCCGCCCACAAAGTACTGCCTGTCAGTGAGGGGCTCGACCTTTGCTATGTCCGCCCGGTCGTGGATGACCCGGCTCCCGTCGGAGAACAGCACCGTGGACACCAGCGCGTCCCCCTCTTCCCTCCTCTGCTTTTCGATCATGGCGTTGAAGCCGCCCACCGTGTCCTTCTCCATGCCCGCCATGGAGCCGCTCTTGTCCAGTATGAACACCATTTCAGTCAGATTCTTTCTCATAATAGATCTCCCTTCGGTTTTTCGGTCCTCTCGTTCCGTCGATGATATGATAACCGAATACCGAAGGGAGATGGTCGCCCGCCGGGCGACATTTTTAAGTCGGCTCAGTTCATGCCCGAGCCCAGCAGGGGCATATCGAAGCGGAACAGCACCTGGTTGATCTCGTATATGTCATAGTTGCGGTTTTTGATAAAGTATTCCACTATCACGTCCGGCTTGCTGGAACGGGAAAGGGCGTAGCCCGCGCTGCCCAGCAGCTTCTGGGTCTCCCCGCGGGACAGCCTGAGCGCCACCGCGAAAGCCAGCGCCGTGGTCTTTGTGGGCTTGTAGGAGGGGTTGGAGCGTATCTTGCTGAACAGCTTGCGGTCCACGTTCGCCCTTTTGTAGCACTCCACGTCCGACATGCCCTTTTCGTCTATCATACTGAGCAGCGTCTCGGAGAAGCCGTCCTCCGTGTTCCCGAGCAGGGATTCCCAGTCCGGCTGCTCAGCTCTGCCACCGTCAAAGAGTTCCTCTTCAAACTCCTCGCCGTACAAAGCGGGCGCCGCTTCCAGATCTTGATGTTTTTCCGAGCGCCGCGGCAGCAGCCTGTCCCTGAGACCGCTCTTTTTCGCCTTCGGCGCGTCGCAGGGCGCCGCGTCCGGCAGAAAGTCCTTTTCGGCAGCGCGCTTTTCCCGCATGACGTTCATCGTCCTGCGGTACGTCTCGATGTTCGTTTCCAGATGCTCGCTGACGTACACGTCGTCCACGTACGCCTTTACTTCGCCGAACAGCTTCTGGGAGCACACGAACTCCCTGCCGCCGAAGATCACCAGGTACACCGCCATGTCGCTGTTCCTGAGGAAGCGCAGTATCGCCCCCGCCGCCACGGACAGCGCCTGGGCGGGCGGATAGCCGTACGCGCCCGCGGAGATCAGGGGGAACGCCACCGTCTCAAACCCGTGCTGCTCGGCAAGCTTCAGGGAATTCAGGTAGCACGCCTCCAGGTCCTGCTCCTCGCCCTCGGTGCCCCC
>JAFZLE010000279.1 GCA_017551645.1 Clostridia bacterium
ACGAAACGGGCGCCGTGGAAAGCACCGGACATAAGGTGCTCGCCCTGCCCGGCTCAAACGGCAAGATAAGCGCGGCGCAGATAGAAGCCTGTATCTCGGCGCACATGGCGGACGGCGACCGGGAGCATACGGTGAAGCCCGCGATGGTGTATCTGTCCCAGTCCACGGAGCTGGGCACGCTGTATTCCCTGGCCGAGCTTACGGAGATACACGGCGTCTGCCGCAAGTACGCTCTCAGGCTCTTCGTGGACGGGGCGCGGCTGGCGTACGCCCTCGCCTGTGGGGAGAACGACGTGACGCTTAAGGACCTCGCCCGCCTGACCGACGCCTTCTACATCGGCGGCACCAAGTGCGGCGCGCTGTTCGGGGAAGCGCTGGTCATAAGCTCGCCTGAGCTCAGCGAGCACTTCCGCTATATGATAAAGCAGAAAGGCGGCATGCTGGCTAAGGGGCGGCTGCTGGGCGTACAGTTTGGAACGCTGTTTACGGACAGGCTGTACGAGAAGGTAGGCGCCCACGGCATCCGCCTGGCGGATAGGCTCCGCGCCGCGCTTTCAGAAAACGGTTACAGGCTGTTCGCCGAGTCCCCCACCAACCAGCTTTTCCCCATCTTCAGCGCGCGCCAGCTGGAAGCGCTGCAAAAGGAATTCTCATTCACCCTCTGGCAGAAGTTCGACGACGGCGCGGCGGTCAGGATCTGCACCAGCTGGGCGACCGACGAAAAGGCGGTGGACCGCCTGATAGATATGCTCAGGGAGCTGAAAGAACAATAGCGGTACTTGATATCTCAAACAAAAGGCCCTCCAAACGGTTTTGGAGGGCTTTTCTTTACGCCTTCGCCAGCAGTCTGGCCTTTTCTTTCTGCGCTGCTTTGAGGGCGGTCTCTTCGGTCATATGCCATTCGTTCTGCAGCAGCTCGATTATCCGGTCGCAGGTCGCCGCCGCGTCTTTATACCGCCCCATTATCTCGTATATGTCCTTTATGGCGTCCAGGGCGTCAGTGAACCTCGGGCGCTTTTCGTCTAAAGAGAAATCCCTTTCATAAAAAGCTATCGCCTTTTCGTACTCGCCCTTTTTGGCGTAATACTGGGCCGCCTCGAACAGATACACCTCGTCGTCCGGGTATTCCTTACCCTGCTGCTCGATTATGGCGTCGGCTTTGGATTCGTCAAAGCGCGCTAAAGCTATGTGCGCCCTGTATACCCGTACCATTATGGGGTTCGCGCCCTCAAGCCGGCTCATGCGCTCCAGATACTTTTCGGCCTCGTCCGCGCGGTGGTCGGCTATGAGATTGTCGATCAGGTACATATACGGCAGCCTGCAGCCGGGATTATCCTTTACGACCTCACGGTAGAATTCTATCGCCTTCAGATGATTCGAAATGTTCCAATCCCAGCAGTAATGGTTTTCCGCCATGTTCAGCGTCCACTGGCAGTCCTTTTTATTGGGCGCCATGCGTATGGCGTCTTTCGCGTACATGCGCACCTTACGTGCCATCGCCGCCATGCGGTGCCAGTACAGAAACGCGATAAGGCTGGTGGCGCGCTGTTTGTGCGCTTCATCCGAAAGCAGCGATTTCAGGAATCCCTCATATTCCATGAACACGTCCTGGGGCAGGTCTTCCTCGGTATCCAGGCGGTTCTCTATGCGGTTTAGGCGCTGCTCGACAGTCAGGTCGAACAGGTCGTCTATGGTGACGCCGAATATCTCCGCCAGAAGCGGCAGGGCGCTGATGTCCGGCATGGCGACCTCATTTTCCCATTTGGATACGGACTGGGGGCCGATGCCCAATTTTTGTGCCAGCTGTTCCTGAGTGAGCCCCGCCCTGAAGCGCAAAAGCCGGATCTTCTTTCCAAGTTCCATGGTAATCCTCTCCTTTGACCTTTCGTTTTACGTGTTTATTATACGAAAATGACCGGCCCTATTCAATCACCCGATTTTCTACCCGGCTCGCCTGTAAGTGGAGTGGAAGTCTCTAATACCCGTTACACAAGAAAAACTGCGGAACGCCGTTTCCGCAGTTATGTCATTTGTCCGTTTTTCTCTTAAGCCTGAGATACAGCGCGCCTGCCGCGAGGCCGGTGAACAGCCCCGCCAGGCAGCCGGAAAACACGAGCACGGGCAGGTACATGAACAGCCCAGGCGTGCGGGTGACCGCCACCGCTGCCAGTATCTGTCCCAGGTTGTGGGCCGCCGCGCCCAATATGCCCGGCAGGAACATGTATCCGGGCGGGACGATCTTTTTGAGCGGCAGCATCACGGACAGGCTGAGCGCGCTGCCCGCCAGGGAGTAGATAAGCCCGCTCACGCTGCCCCCGAACATCCCGCCCAGCAGCACCCGCGCCAGCGTCACCAGAGCCGCTTCCCACGGACCGATCCAGTACAGAGCGAACAGGGTCACTATGTTGGCAAGCCCCAGTTTTATGCCCGGCACCGGCGCCAGGGCCGGCAAAAGCGCTTCCAGTGTGTGGATGATCAGCGCCGCGGCGGTCAGAAGCGCCAGTTGCGTGAGCTTTTTCGCGCTCATTGGCTGACCGCGTCCAATTCGCCGGACGCGCCTCCGAAAGAAATCACCAGCCTGTGGGGCAGGCACACGATGGGCAGGTTCGCGCTCTTCAGATACCCCATCCTGACGCAGGACTTATCGGGGCAGTCTGCGCTTTCCACCCTTACCCCAATGCTGTCGATAAGTATGACGTTTTCCCCGTCCGCGGTTTTGACCGTGACGCGCTTGGGCTCGCTTTCGGTCCCGCTGCCCTCGTAGATCACTTCGCCGTCCACTGTAATGACGATGCTGTCCCGCGACGCGGGCTTAAGGCTTAAATAAGTCCATATGCCCGATACCAGCGCCAGCAGCACACAGACGGCCAGCACCAGCCTTACCTTTTTATCTCGCATACCTGCTTTACCGCCCCGTTTGACCGTTTAGTGAGATCGTTCCATATGCCTTCTGTTACGTACAGCGTACCGCCGTCCGTAAGCAGTACCAGGTCAAAACCCTCGTGGGCCCGCCAGAAATCCAGTGCCGCCTGTTCGCCCATCACGAACAGCGCCGTGGACAGCGCGTCCGCCATGGCGCCCTCTTCGGCTATGACGCTCACTGACGCCACTCCGTTTGACACGGGCCTGCCCGTGAACGGGGAGATTATGTGTCCGTATACCTGCCCGTCCTCTCCCACGAAATACCGTTCGTAGGCGCCGGAAGTGATGACGCATTTGTTTTTTACGCTCACCACGCACATCACGCTGTCGTCGTACGGGGACTGTATGCCTATCCGCCAGGCGCTGCCGTCCGGTTTCGCGCCCAGCGCCTGCACGTTGCCGCCCAGGTTGATGAGCGCGCTGTCAACACCCCTTTGCTTAAGCCCCTCCGTAAGCATGTCACCCGTCATGCCCTTGGCGATACCGCCCAGGTCTATCATGCCGCCCGAAAGGAACGTTTCCCCGTTTTCGGTACGCACGTTGTCCGGCACGACCTGCCTGAGCAGTTCGGCGGTCTCGCCGTCTAACGGCACCCTGTATTCCCCTGTGGTAAAGCCCCAGGCTTTGACCAGGGGGTATATGCCGGGTTCGAAAGCCCCGTCCGTGTACGCGCGCATCTCCTCAGCTCGTCTGAGCAGCCGTGCGGTGTCGGCGTCGAGCGCCTCCTTCTCCCCCGCGTTCAGGCGGCTGACCAGGCTGTCAGAAAGGGTAGTCGACCACTTTTTCTCATTCGCTTCCACCAGCGCCTGCGCCCAGTCCAGCGCCGCCTGCGCGTCCTCGCAGGTGACGCTTATGGTGATGTACGTGTCCATGGCAAAGAAGGAGACGCTTTTGGTCTCCTTCTTTGCGCAGCCCGTAAGGCTCACGCACAGCATCAGCGCCAGCAGCGCGGCGAAGACACGCTTATACACTTTATTTCTCCACAGACCTTGTCAGTATCTTGGCGGAGCGCTTCAGGAATGCCACCATGCGGTCCGCCGTGAGCGGCTGGCGCGCCATCTCGCACAGGTCGTAGATCTGCCGGCACACCTCGTTTTTGTCCTCTTCCGGAGCCTCGCCCTGCAGGAATTTCACCAGCGGATGGCCCGCGTTCAGGGTCAGACTGCGCTTTTCGGGTATGCCCATATCGCGGCCCCACTGGCGGGACATGTCGGAAAAGCGCCTGGACTGCTCTTCCACGCTTATCACACCGGGCAGTTCCTCGCTCTTTAATTGCTTTATCTTTACGTCCAGTTCCTTGTCGTCAAGGGCGGCCTGGAACAGCTCCCTGAGCTGCTTTTCCGCCTCCTGGTCGCTTTCGCCCTGTTCGGTCAGTGCGTCGGTGCCCGCGTCCACGCGCATGAAGCGCAGCTTGTCATCCCGGGCGGCGTACTCCATAAAGGACATAAAGTTGTTGTCGATAAGGGTGTCCATCACCACCACGTCCATATCCTGGGCGGTGAGCAGCTCGATCATCTGGGCCTGACGCTTTTCGTCGGATGTATAGTAGATGGTAGTCTCCTCGCCCTCCTTGCCGTGCTTGTCCTTATACTCCTTGAGCGTAAGGAACTCGCCGGCAGTGGTGCGGAAGATCAGCGCGTCCTTTACCCTTTCGTAGAACTTCTCGTCCTTGATGCAGCCGTACTTCACGAAGGGATGGATGTCCTTCCAGTAGCCCTCGTAGTCCTTGCGGCGGGTGTTGAACTCGCTGATCAACCGGTCCGCCACCTTGCGGGTGATATAATCGGACATCTTTTTGACGTAACCGTCGTTCTGCAAGAAGCTGCGGCTCACGTTAAGGGGCAGGTCGGGGCAGTCTATGGCGCCCTTGAGCAGCATGAGGAACTCGGGTATCACTTCTTTTATATTGTCCGCCACGAACACCTGGTTGTTGTAGAGCTTGATAACGCCCTCGCTGGCGGAAAACTCGTTTTTGAGCTTGGGGAAATACAGTATGCCCTTGAGGTTGAAGGGATACTCGGCGTTCAGGTGTATCCAGAACAGCGGCTCATCGTAGTCATTGAACACCTTGTGGTAGAACTCTTTATACTCCTCGTCGGTGCAGTCGCTGGGCTTTTTCGTCCACAGGGGCGTCTCGTCGTTGACCTTTTCGGGCTCCTGGGGCTTCTCCTCTTTATCTTCTTTGCCTTCTTCTTCCTGCTTGGGCGGCTTGACTTCGCTTAAATAGATCGGCACGGGCATGAACGCGCAATACTTTTCCAGCACGCCCCTGGCCGTCCATTTGTCCAGCAGGCCCTTATCCTCATCGTTCAGGTACAGTGTGACGGTGGTGCCGTTTTCCGTCCTCGCGCCCTCGGACAGCTCGTACTCCATGCCGTCCTCGCTCGACCAGTGGGCAGCCTTTTCGCCTTCACGGCAGGACAGGCTGTCTATCTCCACCTTTTTGCTGACCATGAACGCGGAGTAAAAACCCAGGCCGAAGTGGCCGATTATGCCGCCGTTCTCCCCGTTCTCGGGTTTATACTGCTTTAAAAACTCCTCCGCGCCGGAGAACGCTACCTGGCAGATGTACTTTTTGATCTCCTCGGCGCTCATGCCCACGCCGTTGTCGCTTACGGACAGGGTGCCCTTTTCCTTGTCGACGACCACGTCTACCCTGTACGTGTCTTTCGCAGGTGCCTCGCCCTTGAGCGCCAGCAGCTTATACTTGCTTATGGCGTCGCAGGCGTTGGACACCAGTTCCCTCAGAAAAATATCCTTGTCGCTGTACAGCCACTTTTTTATCACCGGCATTATATTTTGCGCGTGTATTGAAATGCTTCCTTTTTCAGACATATTCTCGCCTCCATTTTTGTCTGCCGGTATTATACACCCTTGCGGACATATACGTCAATCATTTTTAGCACTCGGCGCGTTAGAGTGCTAACATTTAACGTTAATTCTTTGTGAATTCTACTGATAGTTGCTTGCAACTAATAGTTGAATTAAGTATAATCAAACTGACGAAGGTCAAAGGAGGTAAATGCTATGTCAATAAATAATAAAACCATCGGCGAGACCATCGCCCGCCTGCGCCTTGAAAGGGATATGACTCAGCAGCAGCTGGCCAGCGTGATCGGCGTGAGCCATCAGGCGGTATCCAAGTGGGAAAACGGCGCCGCCCTGCCGGACCTGGAGGCGCTGCTCAAGCTCTCCCGCCTGTTCGGAGTGAGCGTCGAGGAACTGACCAAGGGCGCCGAGACCGAGACTGAAGACACCCCCTTCCCCTCTTTCATCGACGAAAACGTGGTGGAAGGCCTTAAAGAGGCTGCCCAGACCGCGGCGCAGACCGCCAGGGACATCGGCACCACCATCTATGAAAAACTGTCCTCTTTTGTAAACAGCGCCGCCGACGCCATTAAGGCGCAGTGCGACAGCGATAACGACGCCGAAGAGAGCGAAGAAGAAGAATTCGAGGAGGTCCCCGCTTCCCCCGCTTACGAAGCCATCGCCATAGAGCACGTGATCGAGCTCGCGCCCTTCATGAGCCGCGAAAAGCTCAGCCAGCTGGTGACCGAGCGCGCTCAGCCCCTGTCCCTTGCCCAGATAAAGGCGCTGGCTCCCTTCCTCACCCAGGACGCCCTGGCCCAGCTGCTCACCGACGGCTGCGAGGAAGCGGTGGGCATAAACGAATTGGTGTCCTTCGCGCCCTTCCTTAAAAAGGAGCCCCTGTTCAAACTGGTGATGGCGCGCGCGGATGAAATGGACCTGAACAAGCTCAAGGCCCTGGCTCCCTTCCTCAAAAAGGGAATGGTGGACATCCTTGTGGACGGCCTTCAGGGCGTAAAGCGCCCCACTTCCGACGAAATGATCCGCCAGTTCGCCGACGGCGTGCAAAAGGGCGCCCAGAGCGTGTACGAAAAAGTCAAGT
>JAFZLE010000280.1 GCA_017551645.1 Clostridia bacterium
GAAAGATCATGCAGGAGCACGCGGACCTTAGAGAACTGGCAGAGTTCGCGAAGAGCTACTGCGCCGCGGACGAAGAGGTTGAGGACGTAAAGGAAATGGCCGCATCTTCCGACGCTGAAATGGCCGAAATGGCCAAAGAAGAGCTGGAGGAGCTGGAGCCCAAACTCAAAGCGCTCAGCGAAGAGGCTGTGATAAAGCTTTTGCCCAAGGATCCGGACGACAGGCGCAACGCCATCGTCGAGATACGCGCCGGCGCGGGCGGGGACGAAGCGGGGCTGTTCGCGGCGGAGCTTTTGAGGATGTACGCCCATTACGCCCAGAGCCGCGGCTGGAAGACCGAGATGATAGAGGGCGGCGACACGGAGATCGGCGGCGTAAAGGAAGCCATAATGCTGGTGCAGGGCAAAAACGTGTTCGAGCGCCTGCGCTTTGAAAGCGGCGTTCACCGGGTGCAGCGGGTGCCCGTGACCGAGAGCAACGGCAAGCTGCAGACGTCTACCGCCACTGTGGCGGTGCTGCCCGAAGCGGAGGACGTGGAAGTAAAGATCGACCCCAACGACCTTAAGATAGACACCTACCGGGCCAGCGGCGCGGGCGGGCAGCACGTAAACCGCACGGACTCCGCCGTCCGCATCACCCACCTGCCCACGGGCCTGGTGGTGACCAGCCAGGACCAGCGCAGCCAGATACAGAACCGCGAAAGGGCGATGCAGGTGCTTAAAAGCCGCCTGTACGAGCTGGAAAAGGAGAAGGCGGACAGCGAGTATTCTTCCGCACGCAAAAGCCAGGTGGGCTCGGGCGACAGGTCCGAGCGCATCCGCACCTACAACTTCCCCCAGGGGCGGGTGACCGACCACCGTATCGGGCTGACCCTGTACCGGATAAACGACGTGATGAACGGCGACCTGGACGAGATAATAGACAAGCTGATCTTCGCCCGGCAGAGCGAGCTTATGGAGGCGCAGGCGTGACTGAGATCCTGCCCGTATCTCCCGAAAGCGTAAAGCTCGCCGCCGAGCTCATCCGCAAGGGCGAGGTGGTGGCGTTCCCCACCGAGACCGTGTACGGCCTGGGCGCGGATGCGGGCAACCCCGATGCCATAGCAAGGATATTCGCCGCCAAGGGCCGTCCCCAGGACAATCCGCTCATCGCCCACATCTGGGACGTGAGCATGCTGCCCGGTGTGATATCGGGCGAACTGCCCGAGTGGGCGCGAGTGCTTGCGGACAGATTCTGGCCGGGGCCGCTCACCATGATACTGCCCAAGGGCGAAAAGGTGTGCCTGGACTGCACCGCGCAGTTGGACAGTGTGGGCGTGCGCCTGCCCGGAAACGAGTGGGCGAGGGAGCTTATCCGCTTAAGCGGTGTGCCCATAGCCGCCCCCAGCGCCAACACTTCGGGACGGCCCAGCCCCACTACCGCCCAACATGTCTATGACGACATGAAGGGCCGCATACCCCTGATACTGGACGGCGGCTCGGCGAATGTGGGCGTGGAGAGCACGGTGATAGACGCAAGGACCTTCCCCGTCAGGATACTGCGCCCGGGCGGGATAACCAAAGAAATGATCTTTGGCGCGCTGGGCGACGTGGAAGTGGACGCGGGCGTCACGCGGCCCCTGGGGAAGGACGAGGTGGCGCGCTCTCCCGGCATGAAATACCGCCACTACGCGCCCAGGGGCAGCCTTACCATAGTGGAAGGCGAAGCCGGGACGGCGGCGCGCAAAATAACCGAGCTGTACGACGGTTTTGAGGGAGAGAAGCGGATATTCGCCATGGAAGGTCACCTTTCCATGTACGGCGGCAGGGAAACCGTGTCTCTCGGAAAGGACAAGCGCGAGGCGGCGCAAAAGCTGTTCGCGCTGCTCAGGGAAATGGACGACCTGGGCGTAAAGGCGATCTTCTCCGAAGCCGTGGACGAAAATGACATAGGTCTTGCGGTGATGAACCGCATGGGGCGGGCGGCCGCCTTCAATATAATAAAAGTGTGAGGTGCGAGTATGGCTAAGTATGTGATCGGTATCGACTACGGCACGCTGTCCGCGAGGGCGCTGGTATGCGAGGTGGGCACCGGCAGGGAACTGGGCGAGGGCGTGTTCGAGTACCCCCACGCCGTAATGGACGAATGTCTGCCCGACGGCACCGTGCTGCCCCCCGACTGGGCGCTGGAGCATCCGCAGGATTATCTGGACGCGCTGTACGCGGCAGTGCCCGAGGCACTCAAAAACGCGGGCGTTGATAAGGACGACGTGATCGGCCTGGGCATAGACTTTACCGCCTGCACCCTTATGCCGATAGACAAAAACGGCGATCCCCTTTCGGACAAATATCCCTCCCGCCCCCACGCGTACGTGAAGCTGTGGAAGCACCACGCCGCCCAGGAGCAGGCCAACCGCCTGAACCACATAGCGGAAGAACGGGGAGAAAAGTGGCTGAAGCGCTACGGCGGCAAGATCTCCAGCGAGTGGATGTTCCCAAAACTCATGCAGACGGCGGAGGAAGACCCGGAGCTGTTCAAAGAAGCCGACCGCTTCATCGAAGCGGGAGACTGGGTGATCCTGCGCATGACCGGCAAGGAGACCCGTTCCAGCTGCATGGCGGGCTACAAGGCCATCTGGAGCAAGCGGGAAGGCTATCCGCCCAGGGACTTCTTAAAGCAGCTCAATCCCCTGCTGGAAAACGTGGTGGAGGAAAAGCTGGGCAAGGTGACCTCCATCGGCTCCAAGGCGGGAGAACTCACCGAGGAGATGGCCGCGAAGCTGGGTCTGAATCCCGGCACGGCGGTGGCTGTGTGCAACGTGGACGCCCACGTGTCCCTGCCCCCGGCGGGGCTGACCCAGAAGGGCAGCATGCTGATGGTGATGGGCACCTCCAGCTGCCACATCATGCTGGGGGACGAGGAAAAGATAGTGCCCGGCATGTGCGGCGTGGTGGAAGACGGCGTGGTGCCCGGGCTGTTCGGCTACGAAGCCGGGCAGAGCTGCCTGGGAGACCACTACAACTGGTTCGTGGACAACTGCGTGCCGGAAGCCTACGAGATCGCCGCCCGTGAAAAGGGCATGAACACCCACCAGTACCTCACCTCCCTTGCGGAAAAGCAGAAGCCCGGCGAGAGCGGCCTGCTGGCGCTGGACTGGTGGAACGGCAACCGTTCCGTGCTGGTGGACGTGGACCTGACGGGCATGATGCTGGGCATGACGCTCACCACCAAGCCCGAGGAGATCTACCGCGCGCTTATAGAGGCCACCGCCTACGGCACCCGCATAATCATAGACACCTTCGAGGAAAACGGCGTAATGATAGACAAGCTGTTCGCCTGCGGAGGCATTTCCCAGAAAAATCCCTTCCTGATGCAGCTGTTCGCGGACGTGCTCAAGCGGGAGATCCGCATCGCCCGTTCCACCCAGACGCCCGCCCTGGGCAGCGCCATGTTCGGCGCCGTGGCGGCGGGCAAGGCCAAGGGCGGCTACGACAGCATAGAGCAGGCCGCGGCGGAGATGGGCGGCGCGCTGCCCACGGTGTACGTGCCCAATGAGGAAAACGGCAGGATATACGACGAGCTTTACAGCGAGTACCGCCGCCTGCACGACTATTTCGGCAGGGGAGAAAACGACGTGATGAAGCGGCTCAAGGACATCCGCCGCCGCCAGAGGGCTTGACAGATTTCCCTGCGGGGATTAGAATGTCACCAAACAGAAACTACGGAGGATCATAATGGATATTTTCCAGAAGTGCGCCGATTACACACTGGCGGACGAAATAAAAAAACAGGGCGTATATCCCTATTTCCACGCCCTTGAGTCACGGCAGGACAAAGAAGTCATAATGGAAGGCAAGCGCCGCATCATGCTGGGCAGCAACAACTACCTGGGGCTGACCACCCACCCCGAAGTCATCGAGGCGGGCATAAAGGCGTACGAGCAGTACGGCAGCGGCTGTTCCGGCTCCCGTTTCCTTAACGGCACGCTCAAGATGCACCTGGAGCTGGAAAAGGAACTGGCCGAATTCCTGGGCAAGGACGGCATAGTCACCTTCTCCACCGGCTTCCAGACCAACCTGGGCATCATTTCCAGCATCGTGGGCCACGGGGACTTCGTGATCTGCGACGCGGAGAACCACGCCTCCATCTATGACGGCTGCAAGCTCAGCTGGGGCCGCATGATCACTTACGCCCACGCGGACATGGACGCGCTCAGGACCCAGCTGGCCAAGATCCCGGACACGGCGGGCAAGCTGATAGTGACCGACGGCGTGTTCTCCATGGGCGGCGACATCGCCAAGCTCCCCGAGATCTGCGCGCTGGCCAAGGAATACGGCGCCCGCGTCATGGTGGACGATTCCCACGCCCTGGGCGTTATAGGCAAGGGCGGCAGGGGCACTGCCAGTTATTACGGGCTGGAGGATCAGGTGGACATCATCATGGGCACCTTCTCCAAGTCCCTGGCGTCCCTGGGCGGATTCATGGCCGCCAGCAAGAGCGTGGTCAACTTCGTTATGCACAATTCCAGGCCCTACATCTTCTCCGCTTCAATGCCGCCCGCCAACTGCGCCGCCGCGCTCACCGCGCTCAGGATAATCAAGCGGGAGCCGGAAAGGGTGCAGCGCTTAAGCGACCTCAGCGCCTACGCCAGAAAGGGCTTCATAAAGCGGGGCATCAAGATAATCGAGTCCGACACGCCGATCATCCCCGTGTACACCTACGAACTGGAAAACACCTTCAGGAAGGCCAAGGAACTGTACGAGGAGGGCGTGTACGTGAACCCCGTCATTCCGCCCGCCACCCAGCCCGGCAACTGCCTGCTGAGGACCAGCTACATGGCCACCCTCACCGAGGCGCTGATAGACGAGGCACTGGACATTTTCGACAGGGTGCTCAAAAGATAAAAGATAAGGCGCGGCCTCGCGGGAAACATTCCCCGGGGCCGTATTTGTTTGCAAAGAGGTGAAGCGGCTTGACCAATCTGATATCGCTGATACTGGCTGCGCTGATGTGCTTTATGGGAACGGCAAACTGTTTTGTCGGCAGCGGGGAAACGCCGGAAGAGCCGCCCCAAACGGTGACCCTGCGCTATGAGTCCTTTGACGGGGGCGGGTACGAATTCAGTGTAAAGATCGACGATCCGGAGGTACTGGGCGTCAGGATGTACCGGGACTACGGCGAGGTGCAGGGCGAGCTCCCGCCCGGGGCCCCGTTTTACGAAGTGTTCGTGTTCGAGGGCATCAAAGCGGGGAAAACGATGGTGTCCATATACGCGTTTTCGCCCATAATCGACAGCCGGGAAATGATCTATGAGGCGACTGTGGATGAGGCGCTGAACGTGACGTTCGCCGCGGAAAAGAAGATCGCCCGTCTGGAGCTGTACCGCTACGGCTCCGAAAAGCCCCGGAATTACGAACTTATAACGCTGCAGGATGAATACTGCCTGTCGGTGGACGGCAGCATGTTCCTTCGCAAGCTGAGCGCGCCCGCCGCGGACGAACTTAACCGCCTGGCAGAAACATAC
>JAFZLE010000281.1 GCA_017551645.1 Clostridia bacterium
CCGCTCCTCAGATTGAAGCGGCGGATCTGCATCTGGGACAGATACACGTCCCTGCTGCCGGGCAGGCAGTTGTCCGCCCGCAGAAAGCCGTATCCGTCGGGCATTATCTCCAGTACACCGCGGCCCTCGCCCCAGTCTCCGGCGGGAGCTTCCGGGTTTTTTGAGGAGGTATCAGCATCGTCCTGGGAAACGGCGGAAGCGATCTCTTCCGCGTCCTCCGGTTCAGGTCCGGACTCGCTGACAGGAACGGTCTCCTCCATGGCGGGCGCCGTATCGGCGGGCGTTTCGCAGACGGGGTCTGCCGGCTTGTCCCCGCGTTTGGTCTGTTTGCGGGAACGCGCCTTTTTGCAGGGCTCGGAAGCTTCCTGCGCGGAGGCCTGCTCTTCAGGTTCAGCTGCCGGAGCTTCGTTTACGGGCGGTTCCTCCTGCGCCTGCTTTGCTTCCCTCGCCGTGATTATAAGCTCGATGATTTTGGCTTTTGCGGCGCCGGAAGGTATTTTTATGCCCTCCTGCTTGGCGATCTGCTTTAATTGCACGCCGGTTTTTCCATACAGATAACTGTTATCCATTTGTCCTCCGTGTGTGGCAAAACAAGAATTGGGAGATTTGAATAATATAGGAAATACATGAACAGACCTGCCGGAAAAACACTTTCCGGCGGAAACAAACGCTGAAAAATCGGAAAAATCGGATGTTCGGGAATTGTTACCCCAAAAGACGCGCCCCTTCACATATATATGTAAAGGGGCATAAGAAAAGAATCAGTACTTACGCTTACGGGCGGCCTCAGCCTTCTTCTTGCGCTTTACGCTGGGCTTTTCGTAATGCTCACGCTTCCTGGCCTCGGCAAGGATGCCGCTTCTGGCGGTGAGCCGCTTAAATCTTCTCAGCGCGCTTTCCAGAGACTCATTCTCGTGTACACGGATTTCAGACATTGTTTTCCCTCCCCTCGCTTTCAGGTTGCACCGTTTGCAGGTAAAGCATGGGGTGCGATACTTGGGTATTATAACCGAACACGCGCCTTTCGTCAAGTGTCCGGAAGTTTAAGCTTTTGCAAACGGATGTTATATTTGGTTTACCCCATGCGGTCGGACAGTTCTTCGCCGCCCAGTATGTGCACGTGGGTGTGGCGTACGCTCTGCCGGGCATCGGCGCCCGTGTTGGTGATCAGCCTGAAGCCGTTTTTCAGCCCCAGCTGCTCCGCCACGAGGCAGGCCGTTTTGAGCATTTTCCCCGCCAGGGCGGGATCTTTCTTTGAAAGCTCCGCCATATCGGCATAATGCTCCCTGGGAATTATCAGCGCGTGGACCTTCGCCTGGGGATTGATATCCAGAAAGGAGTAGAACTTTTCGTCCTCGTACACCTTTGTGGACGGTATCTCTCCCGCCGCGATCTTGCAAAACAGACAACCGTTCATCTCATCAACCTCTCTCGGTCAGTTTTCCGTACATCAGGGTCCCCTCGGCCCTTTCGAGCCTTACGGTCTTTATCTCTCCCGGCAACGCGTCGGCTCTTACCCTCACGTAGCTGCCCGAGTAGCCCTCGCACTCGTGTTCCCCGGTTCGGGTCTCAAACAGCACTTCCGCCTCGCTGCCTTCAATGGATTTGACGTAGTTTTCTTCCAGCTTGTTCCCTATCTCTATCAGCCGCCTCGCCCGGTCGCGCTTGACCGTTTCGCTCAGCTGCCCGGGCAGGCTGTCCGCACGGGTGCCCCTGCGCCTGGAATACGGGAATACATGCAGGCGGGACAGCCGCGCCGTCCTGACAAACCCGCAGGTCTCGGCGAATTCGTCTTCGGTCTCGCCGGGGAACCCGGTTATCACGTCGGTGGTCACCGCGCACAGCGGGAACGCTTCCCTCAAACGCCCGCAGGCTTCCAGGTATTCCTGAGCAGTATACCGCCGGTTCATGCGCTTAAGCACCGCGTCGCTGCCGCTTTGCAGCGAGAGATGGAACTGGGGGCACAGCCCCCTTATCTGTTTTAAGCCTTCCACGAACTCAGGAGTGATGCCCTTGGGCTCCAGCGAGCCCAGCCGCACGCGGCCTATCTCATCGGATACCAGCTTCACGGCGTCCAGCAGGCTTTCCCCCGTGTCCTTTCCGTAGGACATCAGGTGTATGCCGGTAATGACCGCCTCTTTATAGCCCGCCAGTTTCAGGCGCCCGGCTTCTTCCCTCACGTCGCCCAGCCTCATGGAGCGCACCGGCCCCCGGGCGTAAGGGATGATACAGTATGAGCAGAACCTGTCGCAGCCCTCCTGTATCTTCATGGCGGCGCGGGTGCGTCCCTCCTGGCAGGTGGTGGACAAAGGCTCGAAAGGGATCCCCTTAAGGCTCACCGTGGCGTCCAGAGGGCCGGTTTGGGTCAATGCCTCGCGGTACAGCTCCACCACTTTGGAACGGTTCGCCGCGCCGATTATCAGCTTGACGCCTTCCAGCGCCACGCTTCCGGGGCTAATCTGGCTCAAACAGCCCGCGGCGATGATATCGGCGTCCGGATGCTCGCGGTGCACCCTGCGTATCAGTTTCAGGCTTTTATGGTCCCCCGTGCCGGTGACGGTGCAGGTGTTGATAAGGTACACATCCGCGTCCGAATCGAAGTCCGCGTACTCATATCCAGCTCTTTGGAACTGTTCCAGCATGGCCTGGGTGTCGTAGGCGTTGACCTTGCAGCCCAGTGTCACGGCGGCTATCCTGGGCATCACATATCACCCCACAGCGCCAGTATCTCGGCGGAAGCGGCTATGGCGGCAGTCTCCGCCCTGAGTATCCGCTTGCCCAGCGTGAGCGGGCACGCGCCGGCGCATATCAGCGCTTCCATTTCCTTTTCGCTTATGCCGCCCTCGGGGCCTATCACGCAGGCCAGGTCGTTAAATTCGGGCTGCTGCCTAAATACGTCCAGCAGCCGGACGTCCCTCGCATTTTCCCAAAACACGAAACACTTTTGGTGCCTCGAGACCTTTTCGCACAGCGACGGGAAATCCAGCGGATCTGTGATCTCCATTTCCCGCGTCCTGCCGCACTGCTTGAGCGCTTCCTTCGCGATCCTGCGGGGGCGTTCCAGCTTTTTCGCGGCGTCGGCAGGGGCAATCTGCATGACCGAGCGCTCCATGCGCACGGGTACCAGCCGGCTTACGCCTATTTCGGTGAGTTTTTGGGCGATCAGCTCCAGCTTTTCACCCTTGACCAGTCCCATGTAAACGGTAAGCTCCACGGGCGCCTCGGTGGAAGGCAGCGGCGCATCCAGCTCGATGCCGACTTCGCGGCCATTTACCCTGAGCGTGCCACGCCAGGCACGGCCCTGCCCGTCCATGGCCTCGACTTCGTCGCCGTCGGACAGCCTGAGCACCTTGAGCGCGTGCCTGGCTTCATCCTGAGACAGCGTCGCGAAGGCTCCGTTTATGTCTTGCGCGGAAAGTAAGAACCTGTGCATTTTACCGGCAGGCGATAGCGGTCCACTCGCCCTCGTGGCGCACGTCCAGAGACTCGAAGCCGGCGGTTTTGAGCGCGTCTATGGTCTCGTCTTCCCTCTCCCGGGCGATGCCGGAACAGATGAACACGCCGTTGGCGTTCAGGTGCCTTTTCGCGTCCGCGGCGATAAAGATTATCACGTCAGCTATAATATTCGCGCTTATCAGATCCGCCGTCACGTCCGCCTTCTCGAACAGGTCCCCGCAGGCGCAGGATATCCTGTCCTCAAGACCGTTTATCTTCACGTTCTCGGCGGCGACCCTGGCGGCCATGGGATCTATGTCGCTGGCCAGCACACTTTTCGCGCCCATGAGCGCGGCGGTCATGGCCAGTATGCCCGTGCCGGTGCCTATGTCCAGCGCCGTCATGCCGGGCTTTATGTACTCTTCTATCAGCGCAACGCACATACGGGTGGTCTCGTGGGTGCCCGTGCCGAAAGCCATGCCCGGGTCGATGGTGATGACCTTGTCCCCTTCATCCGGGGAATAGCTTTCCCAGCCGGGGCAGATGACGATGTGCCTGCCCAGGCGGAAGGGCTTGTAGCTCTTTTTCCAGCTCTCCGCCCAGTCCTCTTCGTCAATATCGTCAAACTTCAGCTCCAGCTTGCCCATATCGACTTCGGGAGCAAGCGGGCGCAGGGATGCCAGGCGCGCCTTTATGTTCGCCACCGTGTCCTTTATGCGCTCGTCCTCGGGGTAGTAGCCCGACACCTTCACGTCGTCCCCTATCCTGCGGGCGATATCCTCGTCGATTATATCCCACTGGCCCTCGGGGCGCTGGTTGAGCGCCACGTCGTTCTTGTCCTCTATCATGACGCCCGCGCTGCCCTCGCTTATCAGCAGCTGGCTGATTATGTCGCTGGCGAGGGTGGTGGTGAGCACGGTCAGTTTAAGCCATTTCATCAGCCGCCGAAGGCCTCCTTTATCTTTTCAAGAAAGGACTTTTTCTTTTCGTATTCCCGTCCGGTGGTGGAATCCTCAAATGCCCGCAGCTTGGCTTTCTGGGTCTCGTTAAGCTTCTTGGGCACCTCCACCTGCGCGGTAAAGTATAGATCGCCCTTTGCGTTGGAACGCACGTAGGGTATGCCCATGCCTTTCAGCTTGAACCTTTCCCCGGGCTGTGTGCCCTCGGGAATGGTGTACTTGACGGGTTTTTCCAGGGTGGGCACGTCTATCTCCGCCCCCAGCGCCGCCTGGGCGAAGGTCACGGGGATGTCAACGAATATATCCTGCCCGCTGCGGGTGAACAGCTTGTGGGGCTTTATGCTTATCACCAGCTGCAGGTCGCCCGCCGGTCCGCCGTTCTCGCCCGCGTTGCCCTGGCCGTGAATATTCACCACGTTGCCCGCGTCCACACCGGCGGGAATGTTCACGCTCCTGCGGCGGGTAGTGCGTATCTTGCCGTTGCCGCCGCACTTGGTGCAGGGATCGGATATCGTCTGCCCCCTGCCCCGGCAGGCGGAGCACTCGGTCCTGCGCTGCACGCGGCCGAAGGCGGTATTGCTTATCACGGTCTCCACGCCCGTGCCCTTGCAGCGTGTGCAGGTCTGGGGCTTGGTGCCCGCCTTGCAGCCGCTGCCGCCGCACACGTCGCACACTTCCACACGGGACAGGTTTATCTCCTTTTGGCAGCCCTTGGCAGCCTCCTCAAAGGTGAGGCTCAGGTTCATGCGGATGTCGTCGCCCTGCATGGGCACGTTCCTGCGGGCACCGCCGGCGGCTCCGCCCGTGAACATGTTGAACAGGTCGTCCAGCCCGCCGAAACCAAACCCGCTGCCAAAGCCCGAAGAGAAGCCGACAAAGCC
>JAFZLE010000282.1 GCA_017551645.1 Clostridia bacterium
TACGACAAGAAAGAATACAAGAAGGCTCTGGAATGGACCAAGAAATACGCCATCGAGGGCTTTGACAAGAACCCCGAGGAGCTTCAGACAACGCGTAAGGCCAAGGACGCAGACTGGGAATTTACCGTAAAAATGATGTGCATCATAAAGGACCTCATGAACGGCAATCCCAAACTTGGCAAAGGGCATGAAGAAGAAATGGTCGGGCATAACGCCCTTGTCGCCGGTTTCCAGGGACAGCGTCAGTGGACCGACTTCTATCCCAACTGCGATTATCCGGAAGCTCTGCTAAACACCAGTTTTGACTGGAACGGAGCAAGGGAACCATATGTCCTCGCCACCGAGAATGACACGCTTAACGGAATCGGCATGATGTTCATGAAGCTGCTCACTAATCGCGCGCAGATGTTCGCCGACGTGCGTACATACTGGAGCCCCGAAGCGGTCAAAAAAGCCACAGGCTATGACATCGAGGGAGTTGCGAAGCAGTCCGGAGGTTTCATCCATCTGATCAATTCCGGCGCCTGCTGTCTTGACGCAACCGGCCAGGCTGTAGACGAAAACGGCAATCGCCTGATGAAGCAGTGGTGGGAAGTAACCGAAGAAGATCAGAAAAAAATAATGGCGAATACCACCTGGAACTATGCCGACCTCGGATACTTCCGCGGGGGCGGATATTCCAGCCGCTTCGTTACCGACTGCGAGATGCCTGTGACTATGATCAGATTAAACCTTGTAAAGGGACTTGGCCCGATGCTGCAGATCGCTGAAGGCTGGACGGTCAAACTGCCTGACGAAGTAAATGATATTCTCTGGAAGCGCACTGACTATACCTGGCCGTGCACCTGGTTCGCTCCGCGCACAGACGGCAAAGAAGGCCCGTTCAAGGACGCTTACAGCGTTATGAACGCGTGGGGTGCCAACCATGGCGCGATCAGTTACGGCCATATAGGCGCTGACCTGATCACTTTCTGCTCAATGCTGCGCATCCCCGTAGCCATGCACAACGTTCCCGACGCGGACATCTTCCGCCCTGCCAGCTGGAACGCTTTCGGTATGGACAAGGAAGGCGCGGATTACCGTGCCTGCGCGGCTTACGGCCCAATGTATAAATAGTATATGAGGGGAAAGAGACTGCCTCCTTACGGGGGCAGTCTCGTATATACATATGTATCTGACAGTTCTTGGGCGCGAAGGCCCTTTTCCTTCCGCAGGGCATGCCACCAGCGGGTACCTGATATCATCAGACAGCGGCAAAACGAATATAGTGCTTGATATGGGCAGCGGAGTGTTGAGCCGTCTTCTATCGCAAATAAACGGCTTGACGGACATTGACGCCGTTATTTTAAGCCACTTGCATTTTGACCATATGTCCGACATGGGTGTGCTTGGATATATGCTGGACTTCAGCGATATCAAAACCATGAAACTTATATGCCCGAATACTCCGGCTTTCGTAAACACTCAATTCGGAAAAAAGTTTGATAAATACGAGCCCAAAGCCATGCGCTTAGGCGAGTTTGAGATAAGCTTCGCGCCTGTCAAACACCCTGTGGAAACTTATGCGGTCAGGATCTGCGGGGACGGGAGCTGCTTCGTATACACAGGAGACACTAATATCTGTCCCGAGATTAGTCTGTTTGCTGACGGCGCTGACCTGCTTTTAGCAGACGCGTGTTTTCTGAAAAGGGAATGGACCTCGTCTAAACCGCACATGAGCGCCGAGATCTGCGGAAAACTCGCTGCAGAAGCGAATGTAGGTGAATTGGTATTGACGCATTTCCGACCAAACAGCGATACAGAGGAGTTACTGGATGAAGCCAGGGCTGTGTTCCCGAATTGCAGGCTCGCTGAAGAAGGGCTTCGCGTCAGAATTTGACAGATTAAGCAATTTTGCCGACAGACGCCGCATAGCAGTGATCGCCTTTGGCGCTCTGCTGGGTCTGCTTGTATCTCGACTCGGGCAGATCCATTTTCTCATATTAGTTATTTGTGCTCTTTTGGCGATAATGATCGTACTGGTCAAAAACCGCGGGTATCGTACAGTTTTGCCCGCGGTCATTGCTCTGATCGTTTTCGGTATGCTGTACCAGTGCGCAAACGAAAGACCTTCGGACCTGCCGGTTGGGCACCATTCGGTTAACGGCGTCATATGCCAATATCCTGTTCTCCAGCAGGAAGACGGGAGAACCGTATACACTCTCGATAATATTGTAATTGACGGGAAAGAGCGCTCATATAAACTGAGACTGTATTTGTATGACACTGATCCTGTTTATTACGTGGGTGATGTGCTGTCATTTGACAATCTTAAGATAACTGTGCCGTCCGGTGTAAGGAATCCCAACGGTTTCAATTTCAACCAATACCTGTGGACCGGTAAAACCGCGCTCGTCGCAAACGCGAATTCGTCAGACATTTCGGTTACAGGAAGGCAAATGTCAGTAAAACGGATCCTGACGGATCTAAGGACCAAACTCGCCCTCATTTGCGACGACGTGTTTCTTGAACAGTCCGATGTGGTAAAAGCCGTCCTGATAGGCGACAAATCTACGATAAGTGAAAGCTTATATACGGATTTTTCCTCGACCGGGATCTCACACGTGCTGGCGCTTTCCGGTCTGCATGTAAGCATGATAGCGCTGCTTCTCGAATGGGTGTTTTCCAAACTGTATTGTCCGAGAACAGCCAAGCATATACTGATAACACTTCTGCTTTGGGCCTATACGGTCATGACGGGCTCCAGCCCGTCTACAGTTCGCGCGCTGATTATGTATGCGATCACCTGCTTTACCATCGAGATGGGATACCGCCCCGATACGATGACGACACTGTCCTGGACATTTCTTCTGCAAAGCGCATATAATCCTCTTTTGATTGGAAATACCGGCTTCATAATGAGCTATGCTTCAGTATTCGCCATACTGTTGATCGTTGGAATAAGAAATAACAGCAGACAGACCCGATTAAGTAAAGTGTTCGGCAGGATATCCGACGCCGCGAGGGCATCTTTTGCGGTGCAGGTCCTGACGTTTCCGCTTCTCGCGTCGCTGTTTTACGGCATCCCACTTTTGAGTGTTCCCATAAACATGATATGCGTGCCGCTTGCGGTGCTTGCGCTTTACATGGGTTTTGTGATACTATTAATAGGCTTGCTGAGCGTAAACATCGCATGTGCACTGGCATTTCCCGTCAGGCTGATCTGGGCTGGGATAAAAGCGGTAAGCACTTATGCGGCGAAGCTGCCGTTTGCGTATATCCTTTCCTCGGCGTGGCCGCCATTGCTTATAGCTTTGTATGCTGTGATCGCGTTTTCATGCTCTGTATACTTGACGGCGAGCAAAGAAAGAAGAGTTACTGGAATATGCGCTTTGCTTATAATAGCGTTTCTGACTCTGCTTCCCGGGGATCGGATAGAACATCTGAAAGTGACGTTCCTTGACGTCGGCAGCGCTGACTGTACTGTTTTAAACGCACAGGGCGACGTATATATCGTGGATGCGGGGAAAGACAATTCCGTTGCGGCGGACTATCTTATCAGTAACGGGCAGAACCTAAGGGGTATATTCCTGACGCATACGGATATCGACCATTACGGAGGAATATTCGATATACTAAGAAGATTCCCGAAAGCGTCGATATATCTTCCGGAATGCTGGGACAGGCAAAACGTCAACGACAGACTGCTTGAACAGCTCTACGGACGGAACATATACTATCTGTCCGCAGGGGATACGGTAAACCTGTCAAATGATGTATCGATAAACGTACTGTGGCCGTATGAGGGCTTTGACCCGCCCATCGACAATGACGGCTCCATGGTAATGAATGTATCTTACAAAGATACTGCAATGCTTCTGACGGCAGACATAGGTGATAAGTATGATCATCTTTGCGCCGCGCCGTCCCAAATACTCAAGGTGAGCCATCACGGTTCAAAATATGCCACGACCGAAGCTTTTCTTGACATAAATCAGCCTCAAACTGCGGTGATATCCGTGGGGAATAACTCTTTCGGTCACCCGACGAAGGAGACGCTTTCCAGGCTTGCGGCGCACGGATCCGAAGTATACAGAACAGATTATTTGGGAGCCATAACGATAGACATATACGATGACGGCGTTTATACAGTGTCTCCATATCTGACGGAGGGGAAATGAAGTACTCTGAATTTGAGAAACAGCTAAATGAAGACAAGTTATACGGCGCGTACCTGCTGTACGGCGAAGAGGAATATCTCAAGCAGGAATGCGTCGAGATGCTCGATTCGCTCTTGCCTGAAGGTTATGAGTTTCTGAATAAAACGGTGCTTGAAGGCGCGGAAGCGGCAGATATATATGATGCTGCCGTCGTCGCTCCTTTTATGTGCGAAAAGCGCATAGTGATCGCAAAGGATCCTCTGTTCATCAAAGCCTCACAAAATGATGAAGATGAAACGGACGATGCTCCAGCGGGGAACAAAAAAGCAGACAAGCCGCAGGACGATACGGTAACAAAGCTTCTAACAACGGATTTCTCAACATCTATTATTATCATTTATGTCAGGGGAACGGTGGATAAGCGAAAAAAAGTATTCAAGCAATTTGACGCTGTGTCAAGAACCGTCGAGTTTCCGCTGCTCTACCCGGATGAGCTCATCAGATGGATAACGAATAAAGTCCAAAAAGAAGGCGGCAAGATCACCTATCCGGCGTCAAAAATGCTCGCCGAATCGGTAGGAGGCTCGATCACGGCGGTATTGCCGGAGCTCCAGAAGCTTATGGCATATAAAAAATCGGAGCTTATTGATGTTCCGGACGTTGAATCGTTTGTCAGCTCTAACGTTGAAGCTTCGGTGTTCTCGATGATCGACTCATTGTTTTCGGATGACAAGCGCAAAGCGTATGAACTGCTGCAGGATATGCTGCTTTCGAACGAACAGCCGATAATGATATTGAATCTCATATCAAGGCAGCTGCGTTTGCTCACATACGTTAAAAGCCTGCTTAATCAGGGAGTATCGAGGGCAGAGATACAAAGGCAGTTGGAGCTAAAAAGCTTCGCTGCCAATAAACTGTTTGATATCTGTTCTGGATTACAGCAGCAGTGGCTGTCAAGGGCTTACGCAAAAAGCATAGAAACGGATTATCTTATTAAATCCGGCAAGATTGCCGAAAGGCAGGGACTTGACGAAATGATCGCGCTGCTTGCCTCGAAATAACGGAACTTTTTTCGTTCCGCTTTCGACTAACTGACGGAGGTATGTCTATGAGAAGAAATATTACGGCTGTAAGCCTTATAATATCGTTGATATTTGCTTTGTGCGCTGGGCGTTATGCGGGCGCTGAAACGGTGCTTCCGGACAAACAGGTGCTTGCTGACGCGAA
>JAFZLE010000283.1 GCA_017551645.1 Clostridia bacterium
GACCGGGTTGATGCCTATGAGCCTGGCTGCGCCCTGGTTTATGCCGACCGTTTGAGTGTAGAGCCTCAGGTTTGTAATGCGGAACAGCAGCGCCAGTATGCATCCCATCAAAACGACCGCGAATACGGGCGTGGGTATGGGGATGCCTGGTATGGTCTGGCCTATGTTGTTGATTATAGGGCTGTTTATCTGGGGCGTCGCGCTGCCGGTTATCCAGTAAGCTATGGAGCGGCCGCACGAGTACAGTATCAGCGTGGCTATCATTGGCTGTATCTTGAACACCGCGACAAGCACGCCGTTGAACAGTTTGAAAACTATGGCAGTCAGACAGCTCAGCACCAACGCGCCGAGTATGGTGAGCACGGTGATGTCCACATTGAACCAATGAAGCAGGGCTTCGATAAACACGGCTCCCGATATGGCGCCTACGCATCCGACCGATATGTCCTGCCCGCCGCAGGCCGCCGTCACCAATGTCATTCCCATGGCGATGATGGCCAGCTCGCTCGCGCTGTCTATTATGCTTATTATGTTGCCGGAAAGCACCGAGTTGCCGTTGTTGTTGACCCGCATGCTGATCCTAAAAAACGCGGGATCCCTGATAAGGTTGAACAGCAGCAGTACTGCCAGCGCCGTAATGGGCACAGCCATCTGGGAAAGCCAGCCCGCAAACCGTTTCTGCCAGCTCATTTTACTGCTCACCTCCCGCGATAGTGTTCATCACGTGCGCCTGCGTGAGTTTGTCTCCGCTGAGCTCTCCCACTATGTTCCTGTCTCTCATGACGATCAGGCGCGAGCACGTGCGCAGCATTTCTTCGATCTCCGAGGAAATAAACGTGATGCTCATATGCTCCTCTTCCGCAAGTTTCAAAACGAGCTTCTGTATCTCCAGCTTGGTGCCCACGTCGATGCCCCTCGTTGGCTCATCCAGGATCAGGTAATCCGGATGGGTAAGCAGCCACCTGGCAAGTATGACCTTTTGCTGATTCCCGCCCGACAGAGATTTTATGGGTGTGTCCAGGGAAGCGGTCTTGATCTGGAGCGCTTTGACGTACTCCTCCGTAAACCGCTTCGCCTGAGCTTTCGACATGGGCTTGAAAAAGCCTTTCATGACTTGCAGCGCGAGGATCAGGTTTTCCTGTACGGACAGATCGGCGATAATGCCGTCGCGCTTTCTGTCCTCCGCCAGATAACCGATGCCGTGTTTCATGGCATCGTGAGGAGACGCGATTCTGGCCGGCTCTCCCTTGACACTGACCTTTCCGCCCAGGACATGGTCCGCGCCGAATATGGCCCTGACGCATTCGCTGCGCCCTGAGCCCAGCAGCCCGGTAAAGCCGTTTACCTCCCCGCGTTTTATATCAAAATCGAAAGGCTTGCTTTCGCTGCTCGCAAGTCCATCCGCCTTGTATACGATTTCATCAGAGCCTACGCTCTTGTGGCCTATCTGGTCTATATCCTTAAGGTCTTTCAGGTCTTTGCCCATCATCTTGGCTATGAGCTCGACCTGGGGCAGCTCGCTTGTGGCATACTCCCCTACCAATTCACCGTTGCGCAGCACGGTGATGCGGTCGCTTATCTTATATACCTGCTCCAAAAAATGCGTTACGAATATGAGGCCTACCCCGCGCGCCTGAAGATCTCTCATAAGGCCGAACAGCATTTCGACTTCCTTCTCATCCAGCGAAGAGGTAGGTTCGTCCAGTATCAGCACTTTACATTTCATGTCCACGGCGCGTGCGATGGCCACCATCTGCTGCACTGCCAGGGAGCACTGGGTCAGCTCCTGCTTCGCGCGTGCCGGAATGTTCAAGCTGGACAGCAGCTTTGTGGCTTTTTTATTGTAGCCGGACCAGTTCGTGAACGGGCTTTTCGTTCTTCCTATGTATATATTCTCAGCCACGGTCAGGTTCGGACAGAGAGTGATCTCCTGATATACGGTGCTTATGCCCGCTTTTTGCGCGCTTTTGGGCGAGGTGATCCGAGCTTCCTTTGTGCTGTCGCCGATGCGGATACTGCCGCTGTCTTTAAGATAAACACCGGTAAGCACTTTGATCAGCGTGGATTTGCCCGCGCCATTCTCACCCATGAGCGCGTGGATCTCACCTTTCCGCAGCGTGAAATCCACGTTGTTCAACGCTTTTGTGCCCGGAAACTGCTTGCAGATCCCGCGCATCGTTAAAATGACATCGTCACTCATCCGGGAGTTCTCCTTTTCCTGTCCGATGAAAGTACCGTTTAAACAATGCGCGGTATGAACTCACGCATGGCAACGTTCATACCGCGCTGTAGCAGACAGCCGAAATTACAGGCCGTAATTGTCGATGTCTTCCTGGGTTATAGTGGTGGCGTCAAAGCCCTTTTCCACGGAAATGATCTGGTTGAGCTCGTTGAGGCCTTCGATCTCGCCGCCGGCTTCCAGCGTCTTGATCATCTCGTCGATCTTGGCGGCCTGGAACGGGCTGCACTGTCCGTCATAGTTCCATTCGCCGGCCAGCAGCTTCTCAAGCGCCCACTTGTTGCAGTCAAAGCCCATGACGATGACATCGCCGTTCACGCCGTGGGTGATGCCCTTGGCATCCAGAGCGGCAACTACGCCGTCGGCCATGCCGTCATTCTCGGCGTAAACGATGTTGAAGGATTCGCCCGCGTCGATGGCGGCTTCGGCGATCTTTCTGGCTTCGTTGGGATCCCAGCTGTCTCCGCCGGTGCCTTCACGCACGATGGTCCAGTTCTCTTCGGCGGCGCACTTCTCGGTCAGGGGATCGCTGCGGCCGATCTGCGCGGCGCTGCCCAGCTGGCCCTGGATGTGCAGGATCTTGTACTCTTCGAGGCCAAGGCTCTCCAGCCAGGCCACGGCGGTCTCGCCCTCAAGGCGCATGTCGGATACCACGGCGGCGGTATACAGGCTGGGGTCGCACTCGATCATACGGTCGAACAGGAACACCTTTATGCCGGCTTCCTTGGCTTCTTCCAGCACCTCATCCCAGCCGGTGGTCTCGGCGGCGGACACGAGGATGTAGTCTACTTCGGCGTTGACGAAGCTGCGGGCAGCCTCAAGCTGCTTGTCGAGGGTGGTAGCGGTCACGAACGTGGCGTCATAGCCGTTCTCTTTGGTGAAGGTATCGGTCAGGTTCTTGACGTTGGCCTGACGGTAGCCGGACTCGGCGGGGTCAAGGTTGATGATGCCCACGGTGATGAGCTCTTCTTCCGCGTTAACGAACGCGAAGCAGCCCACGACCATCAGCAGAGAAAGAAACAGCGCGAAAAATCTCTTCATTGTACTTCCTCCCGTAAATTTTTTGGCTCATATGGAGCCTTAAACAGTTTAATTATATGTTTTTATTAGAAAGAATGCAACCTAAAGGCCCTCGCGCACGTGTAAAATTTTATCGAATTTCAGACCGCCGCGCTGTCCGCATCTCATCAGGGCTTGGCAGTGCCGGGCACCTGCCCATTGATGAGGGTGCCGGGCGTAGGCGCGGCGCCGGCCTGCCAGACTCTCGCCGTTATCGTAGGGCCGTTCGGGCTCGTATACACGATGGAACGGTCTTTTACGACATCCTCCGCGCCGTCCCAGTTATACCACAGGCGTCCTACGACTGTCTTGCCCGCGCACAGTTCGAGCTGCACGGGCTTTTTGTGCGGCAGATGTTTGCCCTTGAGTATAACGATATCCCTGCCTTCCTCAAGCTTCGTGCCGAAGTACCTGTTGAAGTCGGCCACGCCGTATTTGCTGTCCGGGTCCACCCTCCATATGACCATGACGGAGTGAGGCTGAATTTTCCCGCTCAGCTGCCATGAATTTTCCTCCAGAAGTGACACCTTGACTCCGGCCTTCGGATAATAGCGCAGGCTGAGCCTGGACAGGTCCAATACGGTATCGCTGTTGTTGTAAAGCTCGATAAACTCGAACGCATCCGATTTTGATGTGTACGGCAGTATCTCCGTGATATACAGGGCAGAAAGCTCCGTGTACTTTACGGCGCCGTATTCCTTCCCGTTCTGGCTGCCCCTCGCCACGGCGTAAATACGCGGCTCGGAAGCTTTGTAGCGTACATCCGCGCAGACAGTAACGCTCTGTCCGGGAACAAGCCCGCCCACCGTCACGCTGCGCAGGGGTCCGGTCTCGGAAACGGAGAATCCGGTCAGGGCGGCGCGGTAAAAGTCCACCGTGACGTTCTCCATCGCCCGGTCCGTATTGTTCGTCACGACGGCATATGCCCTGTGGTCGCTGCCGCCGTCAAGGAGCAGCTCATGGCAGACCGAATCCACGGTGAGCTGTTCGCGGTTTTCGATCCATACCGGCGCGGTATAGCACCACGCCCCGTCGGATTCCGCGTGGATATAGTAATAGTCGTACAGCGCAGGCAGCTCGAGTTCCAGGTCGTACTCCCGTGCCGTGCCGGCGTCCGCGGAAGCGACGGTCATCCCGTCTTCGGCTACTATGGATACGGTGCCGAGCCCCTGGGGCCTTTCTGTCGAAAGGTGTATCGAGAAACGCAGCTCGTCGGGGGCGTCCAGCCGGCTGCCCATCCACTCGCCGTTGACCCGGTAGTACAGCCACAGCGTCGGGTCGGATGTGGTATAGGTGCGGTTTTTGTTGAACGCGTCGATTATATTCTGCCTTGTCAGCGCGGGAGCCAGCGCAAAGCCGCAGGCTTCGCTCGCGGTGCCCCAGTCCGGCCCGTGATTGTCTTCGTTGAACACCGGCGAAACGTGCCAGCCCTTTGTAAGCGCCAGCGGATACTCATATTCCCCGTCGTTCCTGCCTTTCACCTCGATCAGGTCTATCGCGGCGTCGATCTCGGGGGTTAGGTGATCGTATTCAACGAAATTGCCCCAGGAGTAGCCGGGGTGATTGAACATTACCACGGCGTCCCCGTCCTGCGCCATAAGATCGTAATACTCATCAAGAGTCAGCTCCCAGGTGGTTAGGGACGCGCGGTTCAAAGTGTTCAGATGGCCGTAATAACCCGTGTTTATGCTGTAGGTCTGCTCGTATCCGTACAGCGCCGCGAAGCGTCCGGGCTCATTAAAGCTGTCGGCGTTCGGGATCTGAGAATCCTGATAAGTACTGTTCGGGAAGGAAGCGGAGTGGTCTGTCACTGCGAAATAGTCCAGGTGCGCGGTATCCCGGGCATACGCGTACGCGTCGGCGACGGTACCCTGGCCGTCCGAGTCGGAAGTGTGGGAATGGACTTCCCCGGCGTACAGGTGCATCACATCGGCGTTTCCGCACGAGAAGAACGTCTCAAACACCCTGACAGCACCGTTTCTGCCCGCGAGCGCCAGTAAAACGGTGTGGTCCCCCGGTCCTACTTCACAGCCGGAAAGTGAAACGGAATCCCCGGACCAAACGGCGTTTTGCGTATACTCCCTGCCGCTGATAAACAGGCGGGAGCCCTCCGGATCCGCCTGTGACCCGTCGAACGTGTATACGAGCGACGGCGTATATACGTCTTCATAGTAATAATACTTTTCGGGAGACTGGGCGATGACCGCGGGGCCTGCCTCCGACGAAAACGAAAGCGCCGCGTCGACGGCAAAACACCCGTCCAGCACGCAGTACGCTTTCAGATAATTCACGGCGTCTGTAACGGCCCGGATGTCTCTGCCCCGCAGCGAGATACGCGTGCCGTCAAGATCCAGCGCGTAATCGTGCGGAAGCAAAGCATCGGGGGCGCAGACCGCAATTATATACTTTGTATCCGCTTCTTCGCTGTCTGCTGCCGCTGAAAGCCCGGCGTCGGGGACCGCCCCGTTTACGTAAGCCGCGAGCCCTTCCGCCGCGGCCTGAAGTGCTGAGCATTCCGCGGGATAGGTGACCGTGCAGACGGTATCGGAGCCAGGGCCCGCGAGCACGATCTTCCCCGGGATGGCCGGAACCGTTTCGGACCTGGCCGGCGACGCCTGCCGGCACAGTACAAAAACAGTCAGCAAAAGTATGAAAACAGCAAAGAAGACAAGCCCGGAAAACAACGAATAAGGTATTATCTTCTTCATCACAGATCACTCCCCGCTTGCATTTCCGGATCGTATCGACGGCCGCAGATATCGAAGCCACTTGGTCAGAATCCTTTGTTTTATTGTAATACAAATCGTTTTGAGTTGCAATGTTTAATGATGATCGACTGTGCATACCCATATGGTCTTCAGGGCCCGGAATCATTGCGGCCGATGAAGCTGTGCCAAAGACCGGCCGCGGAAAAGTGACCGCCTGCCCCTTCGGTCCGTTTAGGCGCAAGAAGACCTCCTCCCCCGTATGGGTAAGGCGGTCTTCTTTTACAGTCTGCGCGCTTCCGGTCTACACTAAAAGCGACATTGCCCCGAAGAACACTATCAGCAGCGCGAGCAGCACCGCTTCCTCCTTAAGGTGCCTGTACAGCAGGCTCGCGACCTCCCGCATGAAGGCGTTGGGCCAGTACCACCAGGCGGTGCTGCCGCCCGTGCCTTCGGCCGCAAGGCCCGCCCGCGCCGCGCAGATGCCGCTGCGGAACACGTGGTAATTGGTGGTCACGAACAGCACGTTCCCCCCGGGGGCGACCCGGTCCGCTATCTGCTTGGAGAACGCCATGTTCTGCTCCGTGTTGGCGGACCTGTCCTCAGGGTATATGGCTTCGTCCGGTATGCCGTTGGCGATCAGGTACCTGCGCATGGCCTCGGCTTCGGGCATGGGCTCGTCGCTGCCCTGTCCCCCCGAGGGGATGAACACGGCGCTTTTGCCCGTGACCTCCTTCTGAGCGCGGAAGAACTGCAGCGCCCTGTCCACGCGGCCCCTGAGCAGCGGCGGCAGGGTGCCATCCTGCCTGAAGCGGCAGCCCAGTATGATTATGGCGTCCTTGTCCGGCTTTGGCCTGTACCTGGCCGCCGTTATGCCGCAGATCACGGAGCCGGCCAGCATGCACTCAAAGTACACGAACACGGTGGCGTAGCTGTTTTCCAGCGTACTGCGCACGCGGCCTTCCCACTCCGAGCCCATGAAGTCCCGGGTGAACAGGTACAGCCCCGCCAGCTCGCCCGCGGTCAGCAGCAGGCTCACTGCCAGCCCCAGGGCGTTGCGCGGCGAGGGCTTTTCGTGCCTGAGCAGCGCTATGTTGCTTGCCGCCAGCGCGACGGCGAACACCAGTATCACGGGCATGGTAAGTGTCATGAACCTTTTGCTGGCCGCGGTAATGGCGTCCAGGGCGTAAAACATGTTGTAGCTCGCGGGGTCCAGTATGTGCATTGCCGTCACCTGCAGCAGCATCGCTCCGGTTATGAACGAAAACAGCGAAAACCCGGAATAGTAGACCGACGCCTGGGAGTAGTACGCGGGGCCCTTCGCCTTAAGGTAGTGCCACAGCATTATCATGCCTACCAGCAGCCAGAACACCGTGGAGCCGGCGAGCATCACGGCGTCGCCGGTAAAGCCGTTTGTCTGCCTGTCGAACACCGTGCCCAGGCGGCCCACCGAGTATACCATGTACGCGATCTCGCCGCCGTTTTCCGCGTACACCCGCGCCGAGGTATCGCCCGCCCTTAGCGGGCTGAGCGTAAAGCTGACGCCGCCGGGGCCGTATTTTATGTCCCCCACCCGCGCCACTTCCGGGTCCTCCAGTTCCACGCGCACGTCGCCACCTTGGGCGAGCTCGTCCTGCTGGTTAGGATACAGCGGCACGTGCACAGTGTACGCGCGGCTGAACGTAAGGCGGCACACGACAAACAGCGCTATCAGCGCCGCCGCCAGGGCGAATATCTGCCGGGCCGTCTGTTTCATTGCGCGCCCCCTTTCCAGCAAAAGCTCTTTTCCGATATTATACCAAACGCCGGCCCCGCTTTCAATACCGCGCCTTTTTGGCCCCGTCTCTTGAAATCGGCGGACAAATGGGGTAAAATGGGCGTATAAGGCCAAGTCCGGGGCGCGGCGCGGGCCGCCGTCCGTAATTCTCAAGGAGGAATATGCCATGAAGAGAGTTCTTTTGACTGTGCTGGTGCTGGCACTGATATGTTCAGGTCTCGCTCCGGCGGAGACCGGCGCCGCGTACGCCGGGACCGAAGCGTTCGACGGCGAATGGCAGTGCGGCGACGCGTTCATACTGGCCGACCCTGAAGAGGACGGCTACAGGATACTCATACTTATGGGCAGCGAGGCCGGGCAGACCGAGTGGGAGTACAGCTGCGTATTCGACAGCGAAGCCGACTATCTCAGGTCCGCGCCCTTCGGCATCCGCAGGGAGGTCGTTTTTGAC
>JAFZLE010000284.1 GCA_017551645.1 Clostridia bacterium
AAGACGGTGGTCGAGAGCGGCGCGAGCATAATCTACCGCCTCGGGGAGACTTTGTACGACATGCCGGATGTTTCCAAAAATACTGCGCCTCCGGCAAGTTACGAAAAGTGGGGGCGCGTCTGCGCGCACATCGTAAAGCACTACAACGAGGGCTGGAACAAAGGCTTCAGCTATGGCATAAAGTATTGGGAGATCTGGAACGAGCCGGACGGCGACATTCGCCCCGACGGCATGCTCAACGGCTCGTTCAAAGCGCCGGCATCGGAGTTTTATCGCTTTTACGCGGAGGCGTCGTACACCATAAAGCAAATGTGCCCCGACATTATGGTAGGGGGCTACGCGCCATGCGCGGTGAACGATCCGGGCAGGTACGAGTTTTTCCTGGGCTTTCTGGACTATATGGACACGCATCCGCATGCGTTTGATTTTATGTCTTTCCACGCCTACGCGGACAGCGCGGACAAGCTCAAAAAGCGGCTGAAAATGATAGACGATGCCCTGCGCCCGCACGGCCTGGACAAACTGCCCCTGGTAGTGACCGAGGCGGGCTATTTCTGGGAAAACCGCATGTGGGCGGAACTGGGCAGGGACGACAACGAATACCGCATCAACGAACTGGTAGAGGATATGCGTTCCGCGCGGGCGGCCGCGTTTTACGCCTGCGCGATGTGCATATTTCAGAATTCGAATGTGATCATAAACAATTTCTACCGCACGGATTACATGACCATGTGGGAAAACCTGTTCACGGAGGCAGGTTCGCCGCGCAAGCCCTACTGGGCGATCGAGATGTTCCGCCGCCTTAGAGACGCGGGTGACGCCCTTTGGTGCGAGTGCAGCGCGGACGGCGTTTACGCCCTGGCTGCCGGAAACGCGGACAGGTGCGTGCTGTATATCTCCCAGTATACCGGTATAGCACGCAGATACGAGCTTAAGGCGGACGGTCTGACAGGCGAATACCGTATGCGTATACGCGCGTGCGACGACGTACGCAGCGATGAGGTGCTGGAGGAGCGCGCAGTGAGCGCGGACGGCGCGCTCAGCTGTCCGCTGTATTTAAGACCGTGCGGCGTTTACGTGATAGAGATCGAAAAAACGCCGGAAACCTGACGGCAGAACGGCGGCGAGACCGAAGATGCAACGGCCGGACCGTGGCTTGCGGCTAAGACTATCGAAAAAACAGAGCGACAGGGTATATGCGGCATAATACCCGGTCGACTGCGTTGGGAGGGATTGGCATGTATACAGAACTCTTCTTTGACGATTACCGCCTGCTGGGGCGCACGGGAACTGAGCGCAGATACGGCGTGCCGGAATTGATAAACGAGTATTATGATCCAGAATACAGCACGGACTATTTTTCCCCGTGGGTTTTTGACAAAGACGGAGAAACAGTCATGATGTATATGGGGAGAAACCGGACCACAGGCAAGTTCGCGCTCCTGGCGGCGAGTTCACCTGACGGAATAGACTTCAGCCCCCTGAAACACAACGGCACAAACGAGGTGATGCAGCTTGCAGGGGGCGAAGAACCGCTCAGCATCCTGGAAGATGTATTCGCTCCACCGGAAGAAAAGTACAAGCTGATACTGACCAGGTATAATCAAAAACAGTTTTACGTGCGCGCACAGGTATTATCTTCGCCTGATCTGATCACGTGGAGCAATTTCCTTGACGAGATCCCCGACTGCGGCTGCGAGCCGGTGGGCGGCGTGTTCTTCAACGCTCACAGGCAGTGCTACACCGTGCTGCGCCGCCCGACCTGGGGCAACAGATGCGTCGGCTATTGCGATACAAAGGACTTTAAGCATTACACCGAATATGAGCTTTGCCTGCACCAGGACGCTTTGGACGGCCCTTTGGACGAGATCTACGGCATGAGCGCGTTCGGATACGCGGGTATGTATATAGGTTTTCCGCTGATCTATACGGACAACGCGCCTTCCAGAAAAGCGAAATTCGAGCCGGGCAGCATAGTCCCGCAGCTTGCGTATTCCTGGGACGGGCATCACTTTTTAAGGTCTCTCAGAACGTCCTTCCTTCCGGATTACACCGGAGAGCCGGCACTGTTCTGGCTTTCCTGCGCGCGTATGGCGGTAAACATGGAGATATTACTGTACTGCGCGATGACACCCGAAGCCCATGGGACCGCTTTCAGAAATCATCAAAGCGGACGGATACGCATATACCGCCTTAGGGAGGATGGGCTCATCTCGCTGAATGCCGGCGCGGATGAAGCGACGGTCACTACCCGTGAATACCTTTACAAAGGCGGAGACATATGCGTGAATCTCTGTGCCGAGCAAGCGACTGTGGCCGTAATAGATACGTGCGGCGAAGATCCTGCTTCTCAGGCCTGGGGCACGGAGACGAGCGCGGCGGGTTTTGACCACGGCGATTGCCAGGAGTTCAGCGGCGACAGCACGTGCTGGAGACCGCGCTTCAAGGGCGGCAGTCTGGAGAGATTCAGGGACCGTATAATAATACTGGAGATAAAGCTTAAAAACGGCGCGCTGTACTCCGTAAGCGGAGACATGCAGCCGCTGACAAATACGCAGTCCGCAAGATACAGGGCAATGGGGATCGTTTCCGAGATATGATCCGCGCGCGGTCAGGGCTTGGAAAGAACGGTCAGTAATTCCTCACGGTCTCCATAACGACTCTTTCCCAGTTGGTCAGGTTTTGAGGGTTATATGCCACGGACGATATGTCTTTCAGTATAAACTCGCACGGCGTGCCGTTCTCGCGGCATATCGAAAGCGTTTCAAGTATATCTTTGCGCAGGGCGTCTTCGTCCAGCCGGTTCACGGCGACGGATGCGGGGTTGGGCTTACGGGAGAGCACATATTTATTGCCCATTTGCTCCGCGGCTTTGCGCACGTCTGCCCAGGGCGTGATGGACAGCTTGCGAAGATTGGGAAGTTTTTCGCAGATACGTATCTTATCGTGGAGCGGCTCGCAGCAGCCGTAGTACACAAGACCGAAACCATCAAAGAACTTCCGGGCGTATTCGATCTCAAACTCATCGTGCATGGCAGGGGAGACCTGGGCGAAAACCTGGGCTGTGCCGCGCCCCCAAAGATTCCGGCGGGTCACCTTGCCGTTTTTGATCTCGCCGGGCAGGTCGTCCACATAGCCGGCGGTGCAATGCAAAACCGGGTGATACGAGTCAAGCAGACCCAGGTCTTCCAGCCGTGTGAGCAGTTCCAGACGCATATCCAGATACTTGCGCATGAACGCATGTAGCAGCTCCGGATTATCATAGAGGTCCGTATATATGGGCTCCACGCCGCGCCACATGGACAGGTCATCCCAGGGCATGTAATATCCGGCATGGGTGTATCCGAAGACTCTTATGGGATAGATGTCGCCGAATATACCGTCCAGAAGCTCATAGCGTTGCCGGGTCAGTTCATCGTTCACGCTTATCGAAGGAACATGCAGCTTGCTTAAGGATTCCATGTCCGGGAACTGGTCTTCGTAGTGATGGGAGACTATATTGTTGCCGGCGTCGGCTGCCAGGGTGTTTTCTTTGATCTTTATGCCGCAGTCGCCTATATTGATCACCCGGTACAGCTCATAGTACGGGGGCACGACCATGTCTCCTCGGCAATGCTTCCAGCGATACAAAGTCCGGCGCATACTAAGTTCCACGCTGCGCAGATACGGGTCTTCGCACATGAGCGTGAGCTCACCGTCCGCGTTCAGCTGGTTCCAGGGCAGTTCGTCCAGCAGGACGACAGGGCGGATCATATTAAGCCCGTTCACGGCCCGGTACAGCTTTTCGTTATACTTTTGCCCGTCGAGGGAACCTATGGCAGCCAGTTCCCCTGCGAGGGGACGCAATATGTCTTTGTCCATCCTGAGCCGATCCCTTTCCCGAACTGATATAAACGGCGGATACTGCCGATAAGCGGTGTCTGCAAGAAAAACCGTGGGTATTATACCATAACCGGCGGCAATAGAAAAGCCGTTACAGCTTCCCGGTTCCTCCAGTGTTGTGATCTTAAAGCTGCTCCTCCCGCATGCTGTTCAAAAGGGACACCGGGGAAACAAAAAGGCATTGCCATAAAAAAACCGGGTGCAAACGAAAGCGGAACGTGATATAATAACAGAAAGAGAACTGCCTGAAAGCTTACGCCTGCGCGAAGTGTATTCCGCGCGCGAAGCATTACGGCGCACATGCCGGGAAAAAGACCAACCCGCCAAAATACCCGCTGCGCCGTTCCCGCTCACGGCTTTGCGAAAGGAAAGGGTCTAAATGAAAAACAGTATTAAACGCCTGATCGCCTGGACGCTCGCGCTGCTTCTGTGCGCCGGTCCCGCCCTGGCGGATGAGAGCGGGAGGGATTATGCCCTCATGTCCGCTTTTAACGCGAATAAAGTGACCGCGGCGCAGACCGCCTTCGACTGGGCAGCCTGCCGCGTGGCCGCCGCTGAAGAAATGCTGCTGCCGGAATATGTGGGCAAGGACGAAACGGCCGAGGCTATAGCTTATTGGGAAGAACAGCTCGCTTCGGGCGCGCCTCGGCTGCTCAGCCTGTCTCCCGCCGGAAACACCGCCCTGGTCGCGCTGGGTGGCTGCATTTTCGCCATGCGGGACAACGTGATAAGCCCTATACTTCCGCACTGGGAACAGGGCCTTAAAAAAGAGGAGCTCAGGCAGGAACAGCACGCAGAGGACGGGCTCCTTGCGAACCTGTTCAGCCAGGACGGCGCGGTGTGGTCCCACGACGGCCGGTACGCGGTGCTCACGAATTACGAAATGATGCAAAAAGGCCGTTCGGTCGAGCTGATACTGCTGGACGTCTTTGCCGGGGACGCGGTGTTCCTGGAGAGCTTCGATAAGAACCTGTTCACCAGGCCCGGCATGTACGGCGGCGCGGTCGCCAACGCCTGCTTCTCATCGGATGACAGCAAGCTGTATTACACGCTTTACGCCCGCGCGGAAGACCGCGACGAGCTGGTCTGGCTGTGCGAGTGCGAGCTTTCGACCATGAAGACCAGGCGCCTGAGGGGCTCGATGGTGAATGTTGACAAGGAGGACGCCTACTATCCCGGCCTGTTCATGCTGGGCGACGGCTCCCTGATCGCACTGTGCCAGCCCAATGCCGGCAAGCTCTCGAAGGGCGTGGTGCGCTTCAGGCCGACATCGGGCTTAAAGCTGCTGCAGGCGCTGGGCGGAATGCGGGAACTGTTCCGGTTCCCGGGAGGAGAAGACGTCCAGCTGTATTCCAGAAAACTGCTGTACAGCGAAAACAGCGGATGGGCTGCCGCTGTGGCAGAATTGCCGTCAGGTATAAGAAATGTTTCGCTCACGGCAGGTTTGCGCACCCTCATCGCTTTCAAACCGGAAACACAAAGCACAAAGGAGACGCTGCAGCCGCAGGTGCTGCGCTGCCGGATCGCGGACGGCGCGCCGCAGCTGTTCATGGAACCGCTGGACGCTGACGCACTGATCAATATGGATGGCCAGGCGGTGCTTGACTGGAAGCAAAGCGTGGCGAACATACTGGACGTTTGCCTGTCTCCGGATGGGTATTACGCTCTGGCGGCGGTAAACAGCATGGCTGTCGAGCGCGCTTTGATGGATGCCGGGCTGATAGACAGGCTGTCCAACAGTGTATACCTGGTGCTTATCGACCTGGAAACACTGGAAGCGAAAACCGTAGATCAGGACTTCTATCCGCCGTATCTACCCAATACTTTTATGGAATGGAACGGCGATACGCTGCTGTATCATAACAATAACGGCACCGTGACGCTGCGCGTGCAATGACCGCATGTCCCTTGAAGGGACCGGCGATACTGAATGACACGAGGATAAGACCGGATGAATCATCTGGAAAGATATGAACAGATATACGGACGCCGAGCGGAGGCGGTGTCATACTGTCCTTACCGCGTGTCGCCGCTCGGCGCCCATATAGACCACCAGCTGGGAAAGATCAACGGTCTGGCGCTCGACAAGGGCATACATATAGCCTACAGTCCCAAACAAAACGGCATTATAGAACTGCAGTCGCTGAATTTTCCGAAGCAGGCGCAGTTTCACGTGGCGCAGATACCGGAGCACAAGGCGGGGGACTGGGCGGACCATCTGCGGGGCGCGGCAAAAGAACTGAGCGAGAGGTATCCGCTTCAGATAGGCCTGTCAGGCGTGATAGAGGGCAGCCTGCCCATAGGAGGCCTGTCGTCTTCCGCCGCGGTGATCATAGCTTTTCTGTCTGCGCTGGCAAGGGTGAACAACATACGGCTGGAAGAATGGGAGACCATTATGATGGCCAAAGCCGCCGAGAACAGATATGTGGGCGTAAACTGCGGAAAGATGGACCAATGCTGCGAGGTGCTGTGCCGTAAGGATCATCTGCTGTATCTGGACTGCAGGGACGACAGGTATGAGCTGATACCGTGGACCGGCCCTGATTTCTCCGTAGCGATCTTCTTCTCGGGCCTTGAGCGAACGCTTGCCGACAGCGCATATAACCTAAGGCAGGATGAGTGCAAAGCCGCAGCTCTGAATCTGCTGGCGTATGCCGGTCTGCCTTACGGCACATTTTCCAAAACGTGCCTGAGGGACGTGCCGTATGAGGTGTACGAAGCGTACAAAGACCGCCTGCCCGAGAATTTCAGGCGCCGCGCGGCGCATTTCTACACAGAGCATAACAGGGCCGAAAAAGGGGCGGACGCCTGGAAAAAGGGTGACATGGAGACATACGGCCGCCTGGTGTTCGAAAGCGGCGAAAGCTCCATAGAAAATTATGAATGCGGCTGCCCGGAGCTTATAGCGCTGTACCGCGTCATGAGGGAGACCGACGGCATCTATGGCGGGCGCTTTTCGGGAGCGGGCTTTAAGGGCTGCTGCATGGCCCTGGTCGATCCTGCCAAAGAAGCCGGGATATTGGAAAAAGTCGGCAGAGCGTACCTGAAAGCCTATCCGGAACTGGAAGGGAAATACAGCGCGCATGTCTGCCGTTCCGCGGACGGGGTGAAGTTATGAAGTGTGTGATCCTCGCGGCGGGCTACGCCACCAGGCTCTACCCGCTGACGGAAAACTTCCCCAAACCCCTGCTGCCGGTGGGCGGGAAACCGATACTGGATTGGCTCATCGATGACCTTGATACTGTCGCGGACGAGTTCGTCGTGGTTACCAACCATAGGTTTGCCGGAAGGTTCCATACCTGGGCGCAGGGCAGAAACATAACAGTCATAGACGACAGGACCCAGACCAACGAGACGCGGCTGGGAGCCGTGAAGGATATTTGGCTGGCAGTGTCGAATATCACAGACGACGTGCTTGTGATGGCAGGCGATAACGTGCTGACCTTCTCGCTCGTGCCGTTTATCGGCTTCGCGAGGGAAAAGGGCACATCCTGCGTGATGTGCCACAAAGAGGACAGACCCGAAAAGCAGCGGCGCACGGCGGTCATAACCGTGGACCAGAACGGGCTGATCACATCGTACGAGGAAAAACCGGAACATCCAAGGGGAAATCTGGCGGTACCGCCGTTTTATTACTATCTGAACCGGGATGTCAAGCGGATAGGAGAGGCACTTAAAGCGGGATGCGGCAGCGACGCGCCTGGTTCCTTTGCCGCGTGGCTCTCCGCACATGCCGCCATGCATGCCTGGCAGATGCCCGGCAGGCGTTACGATATAGGCGATCTGAGCAGTTACGAAGCGGTAAGGGAAAGCTACAGGGGACCGGTGCTGTGACAAGAGTATGATAATGGCGCAGCGGAAACGTACTCTTCCAGGTTTACGTAAACAAGACAACATCTTCATGCGGGTGCAGATATGATACCGGATAATATCAAAAAAGTGAAAAGCATATACAGGTCTTCGGCCCTGCGGTCCATCGTAAAGTGGTCGCGTCCCGCCCAACTGTCAGTGATCCTGATCTCGATGATAGCGGTGCTCAGCTCACTGGTGTCGCTTGGCGTCACGCTGGTGACCAAATCGCTGATCGACGGCGCGACGGGTGGCAAGGTGTCCGCGCTGTGGACTTACGGCGCTGCGCTGGTCGCGTTGATCGCGGTGAGCCGGGTGCTGTCAGTATGGAGCTCGTATCTGCGCACCAAGGCGTCGGCGACCCTCCAGAAACACATGCAGGGCTTGGTCACCGCATCGATACTGGGTAAAGAATACGCGTCTTTGAAAGGCTATCACAGCGGAGAACTGGTGAACCGCGTGTTTTCAGACGTGAGCGTGGTCAAGAACGGTGTGATAACCATGCTGCCCACATTCCTGCGCACGGGCGTATCCTTTGTAGGAGCTGCGGTCATACTCATAGCGATGGACTGGCGGTTCATTCCCGTGCTCATATTCGCGGCGCTGCTGGGTTCCGGCATAATGATCGCCTTCCGTGAGCCCATGAAACGGCGCCATAAGCGCATGCAGGAAGCGGAAGACGCGCTGCATGCCAGCACCCAGGAAACGCTGGAGAACATCCGCGTGGTAAAGGCGAGCGTGTCAGAGGAACGTGCCATGCGGGATATGGACGAGGACAGGGAACATCTGTCATCCGAGCAGCTGCGCAACGGAAAGCTGTCCATACTCATGAACCAGGGCATGAGCAGCATGTTCGATATCTCCTGGCTGATATGCAACCTGTGGGGCTGCGTGAAGATCTATCACGGGGCATTCACTTACGGTTCCCTCGCCGCGCTGATCCAGCTGATAGGAAGGATACAGAGCCCCATAGCCAATGCCGTAAGCCTGGTCTCACAGGCGTACGGCGTGGTGGCGTCCGCGGAGCGCCTGCAGGAGGTCATAGGTCTGCCGGATGAAGAACAGGGGACGGAGATAAACAGCTTTGACGCCATCAGGCTGGAGGGTGTGAGCTTTCATTATGACGACGGGGCGGACAATGTGCTTTCAAACATAAACGCCGTGATCAGGCGCGGGGACTTTGTAGCCCTGACGGGCATAAGCGGAGGAGGCAAGACCAGCCTTTTCCAGCTGCTGCTCGGGATATACAGACCCAAGAGCGGGAAAGTGCTGTTTGAAAGGGCAGGCACGTCTGTGCCTGCCAGCAGGGGGACCAGACCTTTATTCGCTTATGTTCCCCAGGGCAACACGCTCATGTCCGGAACGTTAAAGGACAACCTGACCATGTTCACGGATAGCGCCACCGATGAGGATATAGCCGAGGCGGTGCGCGCCGCCTGCCTGGACGACGTTGTAGCGGAGATAGGCATGGACGCCAAACTGGGCGAACGGGGCATAGGCTTGTCTGAAGGCCAGGCCCAGCGTGTGGCGGTGGCGCGTGCGCTTTTGAGCAAGGCGCCTATACTGCTGCTGGACGAATCTACCAGCGCGCTGGATGAGCGGACCGAAGCGGAACTGCTGGAAAACATAAACAAGATGAGGGACAAAACGGTCATAATAGTCACGCACCGCCGCGCCGCTTTGGCGATATGCGACTATACCCTGAACATCGAGGGCGGCCAGGTGACGCGTATAAACAGAAGCGAGCAGAACAGTGTGCCGATGTAGGCGTCCGGAACAGGACAGCATCGCTGGCAATTCATGCACCATATACAGCATAAAAGAAAAGCACCCCATTTGCTGAGGAGCCATCCTGCGGACAAATGGGGGCTTTTGCAATTATTCTATTTTTGCTTTGTTTCGCTCAAAGGGCTGTATGATTGCTTTAACTTTCCAGCGGACATGCCCGGCCGGGCCGCAGGCTCAATCGGCCCAGAAATGGAGCTTTGCCTGTTTCGCTATCTGGACGCGCAGCAGTTCGCCATAGCCCTCGGAACGCTCGAAATACGTGCTGCCTATCTGCCACAGGCTGAATGCCGCGAAATTGCTGAGAATGGTCCACGTCACGCCCTCATCGTTGGAGGGAGAGAAGTTGATCCAGACCGACACGGCCACTATGCTGAGTATCACCAGGGCCATGACGCGGATATAGCGCCTTTCCAGGTAGCTGTTGACGCGCCTCTCCTCGTCTTCATAATGCATCTGAAAGACCTCCTGCATGGTCGCCCGGGTGGCTTCGGAGCTTTCATGCGGGCAGTGGACGGTTATTTCAAGGGGCTTGGAGTCTTTTGAAGTTTCCAAAAACCGGTCGACCACCGACGAGATATCCTGGTTCAGTTCCAGTTTCGGCCCGATCTCTATGGAATTGAACCATTGATGGATATCGGGCAGCTTCAGGTCCAGCATTGACGCCCTCTGATCGCAGATGCGCTGCCAATTTCGTTCGCTTCTTTCCAGCTGCAGCGCGGTGTAGACGACCATCGCCATCAGTATCACGGTAGCGTTGATCAAGCTGTCTATACGGTTCGTTATTTTTCCTTTGGTCGAGATGATTATGGCGGGGAATACCAGAAGGAGCAGCAAAGCCTCGATCCTGAGGATCCAGCGGGCATGCTCCTTATGATAATACTGGATACAGGCAAGGATGCCCGTAATAAGACCGAACCCGTCTTTAAGGCAGATGCCGACGGGGGACTGCATCTGCCTTGTGAATGACAGGGTCGATGTGGACAGGTACATATAAAACGTCAATTCCAGGAATACGTCCAGTATCGACACGCACATCAGGACCAGCCCGAGCCTGCGCAGGTTTTTCTGGTAAATGCTCATATTCAGTCTCCCAAATGCCGCGATGATCAAGATAGCGAACTTTTATGACGCGGCAGACCGGGAAGTTTCCTCCAGCTTTTTGTGTCTTATTGATCCAGGTACCCTGAGATTATACCATACAGCGCGCGGCTGCGCCAGTTCTTTTTTTACAAAAAAGGGCAGGGGTCTCGTAAATAATCGAAAGACAGGCAAGGAATGGCTGTATCATCGCGGGGAGAGAGCGTGTTAGCTGTGCGGTAACGGAATAAACGGCAAAGAAAAGCTTGATATCCTGGCTTGTTTCGGCTACAATAAACAGGAATGCGAAAAACGGAAAACGATCAGCCGCACGCGGGGCATTTGCTGACAGGAGGTGTGGGGTTCATGGAATGGGCTCTGAAAGAATACACGGCGCCGGACTTCAGCGCAGATATTTTCACGCGCGCGCCCGATGCGGAACTGTGCGAGGCGCCTAAGGATCGGACAGCTCCGCCGAACTTCCATGCCATGAGCATATTCCCGGAATATTTCAAGATAGGCGGGAAATGGCTGCTGGCGAAGGACAGCCGCATGGACTGCGTACCGGTCTACAGTGACGGCGAGATACTGGTAAAAGAATTCAGGCTGCTCAAAAAGGGCGAACTGGTAGTGACCGGACGCACTGAAAACTGCGAAGAGGGCATATATGTGAACGCGGAGGGTTTCCGTGAGCAGGATGGCCGGCCGTCGGACGTGTTCGCTTTCCGCCAAAGCCGTTCCAGGGAGACGGCGTTCTCGCAGGATTACGACGAACTGTACAGCGTGCTCAAACATGACCGCGAGCACGGCAAGATAGTGTGGGTGATGGGGCCCGCGTTCGCTTTTGACTACGACGCCAGAAACGCGTTCTCAAAACTCATAGCGGGAGGCTATGTCCACGCGGTGCTGGCGGGCAACGCCCTGGCTACCCACGACCTGGAAGCCGCGTACATGAAGACCGCCCTGGGGCAGGACATCTATACCAAGCGCAATCAGCCTAACGGGCATTACAACCATCTGAATACCATCAACCAGGTGCGCTTGAGGGGCGGCATTCACGAGTTCATAGAGGCAGAGCATATCGACAACGGCATCATTTACAACTGCGATAAGTACAATGTGCCTTACGTACTGGCGGGCTCCATACGCGACGACGGGCCGCTGCCGCCTGTGATCGGCGACGTATACGAGGCACAGGACAGGATGCGCGACCAGATACGGGGCGCGACCACCGTGCTGTGCATGGCGACCATGCTGCATTCCATAGCGGTGGGCAACATGACGCCGTCTTACAGGGTGATGGCGGACGGCACGGTCAGGCAGGTGTATTTCTACTGCGTGGACATTTCCGAGTTCACGGTAAACAAGCTTTGTGACCGAGGCAGCCTGACTACCAGGGGGATAATCACGAATGTTCAGGACTTTGTGGTGACTTTGAGCAAGGGCCTTGGCTTGTAACGATATACGTCACCGGGAGGATATAGTATGCTGACACTTGAAAAGGCGCGCGAGTTGAACGCCGCGATGGTCACTGAAGACCATCTGCTGCTGCATGAACTGAATGTATGCTACGCCATGGGCGCCATGGCGGGGCACTTTGGCCAGAACGCGGAACACTGGCAGGCGATAGGTCTGCTGCATGACTACGATTACGAGAAATATCCCGAAGAGCATCTTCAGCACACCGCACAGCCGCTGCGCGATGCAGGTGTGGACGAAGAGGACATACGGGCGATCCTGAGCCATGGCTACGGCATCTGCTCGGACGTGGAACCGGTGAGCGATCTGGAAAAGAGCCTGTATACCGTGGACGAGCTCACGGGCATCATCCAGGCCTGTGCCAGAATGCGCCCCAACGGCATCCAGGACCTGGAAGTAAAAAGCTTCATGAAGAAATTCAAGGACAAGCGCTTTGCCGCCAAGTG
>JAFZLE010000285.1 GCA_017551645.1 Clostridia bacterium
GGTCAGGGCTACGCGTACGAGAGCATATCCGCGCTGATAGACCTGTTCAGGGCGAAGGGCGCGAAGCTCATCACGGCGGGCACCGCCTTAAACAACCTGCCTTCCGTGAAGCTGCTCAGAAAGCTGGGCTTCGTCCAAACGGGCACGGAGGACGTGTCGTTCTATAAGGACGCAAGCGGAGCCCCCATCGTGTTCAAGGGCGGGGTGTACGAGCTCAGGCTGTGACACAAGCGGGAAAAAGGCGCTCTTCGGAATGAAGAGCGCCTTTATATGTGTTTTCGTCAGATGTCCAGCGTCTTTAAGTAATCTATGGAGAGGCGGGCGGCTTCCAGGGGCGTGCGGCCGCGGCTTTCGTCCTGCTCCACTATCACCCAGCCGGCGCCCGCCTGTTTCGCGGCGGCGCACACGGAGGGAAAGTCCTGGCAGCCGTAGCCCACGGGGCGGAACTCGAACTCGATCTCGCCTTCCTTGGCGCTGTCGTCCGCCATGCCGATCAGGGCGTAGGGGTTCTTGCCTTCCACCTTTTTGCCCACGTAGTCCTTAAGGTGCACCACGGGGGCGCGGCCCGCGTACTTGAGTACGTACTCGGCGGGGTCCGCACCGGCGTACTTGGCCCAGCAGGTGTCAACTTCGGTCTTTAAGTACTTGGCGTCAACGGCGTCGTAGATGAAGTCCAGCCCGTACTCGCCGCTGATCATCTCGAACTCGAAGTCGTGGTTGTGGTACAGCAGGGTGATGCCCGCCTTTTCGCACAGCTCGCCGAAGGTGCGCATCACGTTCAGGGTGCGGGCGAACTTCTTGCCGCCGGGACGGCTCTCGGCGTCCGTGTAGGGCACGGCGATGAACTCGCAGCCCAGGTATTTGTAGTCCGAGATCACCCTGAACATGTCCTTCTCGATGTCCGCCAGGGGCACGTGGGCGGATATGGCGGGGATGCCCGCCTCGTCCAGGCACGCCTTGAATTCCTCGGGGGTCTTGCCGTACAGCCCCGCCAGTTCCACGGCCTCGTAGCCCATGGCCTTGAGCTGCTTAAGGGTGCCCAAAAGGTCCTTTTCCGCGTCGTCGCGGGCGGAATATATCTGGTAACCGATCTTCATTCGTATGCCTCCGTAACTGGTCATGGGCCGGATCACGCCTTGGTCTCGGCCGCTTTTTTCTTGGCCGTGCGCTTCTTGGGCGCTTCGGCGGGGGCCTCTTCGGGAACCTTTCTAGTTTCGAGCTTCACGGTCTTGGGCTTGGCTTCCTTTTTGGGCTTGGCTTCAGCCTTAGGCTTGGGCTCCTTTTTGGGTTTAGCATCCTCCTTGGGGGCGGATTCCGCTTCGGCGGGGGCGGCTTTCTTCGCCCTGGACTTTTTGGGCTTGGGAGCGGGCGCCTCCTCTATGGGCTGCGCCTGGGGGATGCCGCACAGTTCTCCGAACAGTTCCAGATACTTGTCGGCGCTCCTGTCCCAGCCGTACTCGCCCCACATGGCCCGGCGGGCGAGGAAGTCGAACTGCTTGCGGTTGTTGTAGTAGATGCCCGTGGCGCGCTCGATGACGTGCAGCATGTCGTGGGCGTTGTAGTTGAAGAAGGTGAAGCCGTTGCCGTCGCCGGTGTACTCGTTGTAGCTGAGCACCGTGTCCCTGAGGCCGCCGGTCTCACGGGCGATGGGCAGCGTGCCGTACCTCAGTGCGATCATCTGGCTCAGGCCGCAGGGCTCGAACATGCTGGGCATGAGGAACAGGTCCGCGCCGGCGTAGATCTTGTGGGCGAGGGCGTGGTTCATCTGGAAGGAGGCGGCCAGGCGCCCGGAGTATTTCCAGCTGGCCCAGCCGAACAGGTCCATGTACTTGCTTTCGCCCATGCCCAGCACCACCATCTGGGCGCCGGTGTTCATTATGCCGTCCAGCACGCGTTCCACCAGGTCCAGCCCTTTCTGGGCAGACAGGCGGGTGACCATGGCGATCAGGGGCGCGTTCTCGTCCTGCTTTAAACCCAGCTCCTTCTGCAGCGCCAGCTTGTTGGGCAGCTTGTCCTCGAAGGTGTCGGGGGTGTAGGTCTTTTCGATGAAGGGATCCCGGGAGGGGTCGTACTCCACGGTGTCGATGCCGTTGAGTATGCCGCTCAGCGCGCCCTGGCGGGACCTGAGCAGCCCGTCCATCCTTTCGCCGTAGTAGGGAGAGAGGATCTCCTGGGCGTAGGTGGGGGACACGGTGGTAATCCTGTCCGCGAACACCAGGCCGCCCTTTATGAAGGAGCACTGGCCGTAGAACTCCAGGTTGTCGCTGGAATACGCCCAGTCGCCCAGGCACAGTAGCTCTTCCGTGGCGGAGATGGGGTACAGCCCCTGGAACTGCAGGTTGTGGATGGTGAAGGTGGTCTTTATGTTCTCGTACAGGGGCAGCTGGCGGTACTGCGCCTTGAGCAGCACCGGTATCATGCCCGTCTGCCAGTCGTGGCAGGAGAGCACGTCGGGAATGAAGTCGATCTTGGGCAGGGTCTCCAGCACCGCTTTGGCGAAGTAGGCGAACCTCTCGCCCTCGTCGCCGCCCCGGCCGTAGATGTAGTCACGGCCGAAGTACTGCTGGTTGTCGATGAAGTAGAAGGTCACCCCGTCCTTTTCCAGCGTCTCGATGCCCACGTACTGGTGCCGCCAGCCCAGGTCTATGTAAAAGTAGCACACGTGGCGCAGCTGGTCCTTGAACTGGGCGTCCATGCCCTTGTACAGGGGCAGTATGACTCTTATGTCCGCGCCTTTCTTGGCGATCTCCTTGGAAAGCGCGCCCACCACGTCGGCCAGGCCGCCGGTCTTGATGAAAGGCACGCATTCGCTGGCAGCGAATAATATCTTCATGGTAAGGTTCTCCTTTGGTGTAGTCCGTTAAATGGTCACGTTCTTGCCCAGCACTATGGGGTAGCGGCGAGGCGCGATCAGGCGCGCGCCCGAGAGCACTGTGACGTCCTTGTCAAGTATCACGTTCTCCAGCTCCACGTCCTCGCCTATATAGCAGTCCTGCATGATTATGGAGCCGCTTATCCTGGCGCCCTTGGACACCCTGACGCCGCGGAACAGCACGCTGTCCTTTACCTCGCCCTGTATCACGCAGCCGTCCGCCACCAGAGCGGAGGACACCTGGGAGCCGGGCAGGTACTTGGCGGGAGCGTCGTTGCGGGTCTTGGTGTAGACTGGGTTGGTGTCGAACAGCTCGTGCCGGATCTGGGGATCCAGCAGGTCCATGTTCATGGTGTAGAAGGAGTTCACGGTCTCCATCCTGCGGCAGTAGCCCTTGAATTCCAGGCCCACCACCTTGAGCGTCTTGTCGTATACGGCGTTTCTGATGATGGGGGAGTACAGGTCGTGATAGCCGTGGGCGGCGGCGGTGTCCACCATGTGCATGAGCAGGGTGCGCTTTATGAGCACCACGTCCATGAGCACGTTGGGGCAGGTGATCACGTTGGGGTTGATCTCTATGTCGGTGACGCGCTTGGACTCGTCCACGTTTATGAACGCCCTCACGCTGCCCGAGAAGCGGGAGTACTCGTCGGTCTTGGGATCGAA
>JAFZLE010000286.1 GCA_017551645.1 Clostridia bacterium
CCGGCACGAACCGAAAGATAGAAGCCGGCACGCCCATGTCCGTCATGCACGGGGACAATTCCGGCGTGTACCGGGCGATGAACCAGCTCGCGTGGCTGAACCGCAGGCTCGGGCGGGAAGAAAAGGCGAAAAACTGGGAAGCGCGCGCCCGGAAGCTCCGGGAAAACATATTCAGGCATCTGTGGAACGGCCGTTTCTTTATCCACCAGCTCCACCTGAACCATGAAGGACTCGATGACCTGGAAAGTGAAAGGCTGTCTCTTTCGAACGCATACGATATCAACCGCGGCCTCACCGACACCGCCCAGTCCCGGTCGATAATCGAAGAGTATATGTCCAGGCGCGGCAAAACCGACTGCTTCGCGGAGTGGTTCACCATAGACCCGCCCTATGAGCAATTTTTCGTCTACAAGCGGGGCAGGTACGTGAACGGCGCCATCTCGCCCTTTACCGCCGGTGAGCTGGCGAAGGCCGCTTTCAGCAACGGGTATGAGGAATACGGCTGGGACATCATACAGCGCTTTATGGAGCTCGCCGAGCGCGACGGCACAGTCTACTTCCTCTACTGGCCGGATTCAAAGCCCCAGCCGGATCTGGGTCCCAGCGCCTGGGGCGCGGCGGCTTTGATCAGCGCGGTGGACGAAGGCCTGGCCGGGATAATCGACGCGGGAGTCAACTACGACGAGATCATTTTCTCGCCCAGGTTCCCGGTCACCCACTACACGGAGCTTCGGTACCTGACCGGATATGAAGTAAGCAAAACGCTGGTGGACGTGCGCTATATACTGGCCGACGCCGGCATGAGGTACGACGTGATCTCCCCCGCGAAAACGGTGCGCGCCCACATACTGCTGCCCAAGGGGAAGAAGTGCTCCGGGCTGCTCATAAACGGCGAAACAGCCGGATTTGTCACTGAGCGCGTAGGAAGCTCCGATTATGTCAATGCGGACACCGCCGCCGGCGGGAAAGTAAGTTTCGAAGTGCTGTTCTAATAAATCATATATAATGTAGCCCCGATCCCGCGAAGGGACCGGGGCTGCCGGGCGGGAAGGTCTCCCGCTTTTTTTACTGTTTTATGTCCACCTTTATGTTCAGCTCGTCCAGCTGCTTCTGGGTGACCTCGCTGGGCGCGCCCATCATCACGTCCTGGGCGTTCTTGTTCATGGGGAAGGGGATGACCTCCCTTATGGAATCCTCGCCCGCCAGCAGCATGACCATCCTGTCCACGCCGGGAGCGATGCCCGCGTGCGGCGGCGCACCGTAGCAGAACGCGTTGTACATGGCCGGGAACTTGCTCTTTACGTCGTCCTCGCCCAGCCGCACCATCTCGAACGCCTTTATCATGATCTCCGGGTCGTGGTTCCTGACCGCGCCGCTGGAGAGCTCCACGCCGTTGCACACCAGGTCGTACTGGTCCGCCAGTATTGTCAGCGGATCGATCTCGCCCTTCTCCGCCTTTTCCAGCGTCTCAAGGCCGCCGATAGGCATGCTGAAGGGGTTGTGGCAGAATTCCAGCTCGCCGCTCTCCTCGCCGATCTCGTACATGGGGAAGTCGATTATCCAGCAGAACTCGTACTTTTCCCTGTCCATGTGGCCTTCGCATGCGGCGCCGAAGAACTTGATCATCACGCCCGCGAGCTTGGTGGCCTGGGGTCCCGCCGCCACGACCACGAGGGTGTCGGGCGCCAGGGAGATCTTCTGCCCGAGCTCCTCTTCCTTGCCCGCCAGGAACTTGGCGATGCCGCCCGCCAGCTTGCCTTCCGCGTCCACCTTAAACCAGTAGCCCTTGACGCCCGCCTGCACCTCGCAGTCGGTGAGCAGCTTCTCTATCTGCTTTCTGGTGAGCGCGCAGGAGCTTATGTCTATCGCCTTTACCGTCTGGCCCTTGAGCGCCTCCATCTCACACTCGGCGAACAGGAGGCTTATGTCCTTGCAGGTCAGGTCGATCCTGAGGTCGGGCTTGTCGCTGCCGTAGGTGCTGAGCGCGTCGGTGTAGCTGATGCGCCTGAACGGGGCTTCGGAAGCGGTGGAATACTTGCCGTACTTGGCGAACACGGGAGGCAGCACCTTTTCGATCACGCCGAACACGTCTTCCTTGCCGGCGAAGGACATTTCCATATCCAGCTGGTAGAACTCGCCGGGGCTGCGGTCGCCGCGGGCGTCCTCGTCGCGGAAACAGGGCGCGATCTGGAAATACCTGTCAAAGCCGCTGGCCATCAGCAGCTGCTTGAACTGCTGCGGCGCCTGGGGCAGGGCGTAGAACTTGCCGGGATGCTTTCTGGCGGGCACCAGGTAGTCCCTGGCACCTTCGGGAGAAGACGCGGTAAGTATGGGAGTGGTGATCTCCAGGAAGCCCTCGTTTATCATGGCGGTCCTAAGGGCGCTCACCACGTTGCAGCGCAGCACTATATTCTGCTTGACATCGGGGTTCCTCAGGTCCAGATAGCGGTATTTGAGCCGCTGGATCTCGTCCGCCTCACGGGAACGGTTTATCTCGAAGGGCAGCTGGTTGTAGCGGCAGCGGCCCAGCACCTCGATCCTGTCCGGCACCACTTCGATCTCGCCCGTGGGGATCTTGGGGTTTTTGTTGGAGCGCTCCCTCACGACGCCTTCCACCGCTATGGTGCTCTCCTTGTTGAGCTCAAGTATCTGCCCAAGCAGCTTTTCGTCCTCCACGACCAGCTGGGTGGTGCCGAAAAAGTCCCTGAGGATGACAAAAGCCAGGCTCTGCCCCACCTCGCGGACGTTCTCCATCCAGCCTACCAGCCTGACGCGCTTGCCCGCGTCCGACAGGCGCAGCTCGTTTAAGTTGTGCGTGCGCATCTGTGTCATTTTATTCTGATTCCTTTCGGTATTTATTTGACCTTTTCTTCAAGCTTCACAAAACACCAGGGCCAGGCGAACAGCGCTGCGAAACAGGTGATGAAGTACCTGACCACGCCGCCCGCCTTTTCGCCCAGCAGGCTGTTCAGCGGCGATTTGGTCAGTTTCAGCAGCGCCAGCACGATCACCAGGCCGCACACCAGCCTTACTATGCCGTGCAGCAGCTTTTTGGGCTTGTCAAACCTGACCAGCCGCCTTTCCATCAGCCAGCCCGCCGCCAGGCCGCCTATCGCGCCCACCATCTTGAATATGTCCATGGTGTTGGCGTCTATGGTCTCCTGCGTGTCGCCTTCGGGGAATTTCCTTAGCAGGGCGGTAAGCAGCGTCGCCAGCCCTATCACGGCTACGCACAATATCACCCAAACGTCCCTGCCGGGATTCTCCTCCAGCCACGCTGCCAGCCTGTCCATGGCGAAAATCAACACTACAGTGATGACCAGGCTGACCAGCACGTCCTGGGGCGTATGCACGCCCAGGTACATGCGGCTTATGCCTATCAGCGCCACCAGCACCCAGGCCAGCAGTTTCAGGTACCATTTCGTGCTCTTTCCGTGAGCCAGCCCGCCGTATGCGGCGGCGGCGTTGGCGGTGTGGCCGCTGGGGAAGGAATAGCCCGCGGCGTCCTCAAGCGAGCCCTCTACCGGCTCAAACTCGCCTTCGTACCTCACCCAGGGGCGGCGCACCACGAAGATTATCTTGAGCAGCTGGTTTATGAGCAGCCCGCTCAGCATGGTCAGGAGCATGCGGTTGCCCAGGCGCCTGGACAGGCACCAGTAGGCTGCGCAAATGAGCCCTACCGCCGCCACTTCGCTGCCTGCGAAGGTGATAATTGACATGAGTCGGTCAAGGAAAGGGGTACGTATGCCCTCGAACCATTGAAGCACCGCTAGATCCATAATCGCGTCCTTTCAAAGCTCGTTATCGAATGATCGGAGACTTCCTTCAGCGCTTCCCACTCATCCCGGTTCACCGGGTCGTATACGCATACCGTGCCGAAGCCCGCCTTTTTCGCGCCCGTTATCCCGGAAAGGATGTCCTCGAACACCGCGCAGTCCCCGGGCTCGAGCCCCAGCCTTTCGGCGGCCAGGCGGTACACCCTGCCCGTGGATTTGTGTTCCCCGGTCTCGTCGGTGGTGGCGAACGCCGAAAACAGCCGGTACACTTTGTTGCGCTTCAGGCAGGGAACGAAAAGCTCCTCCCGCGACGTGGTGGCCACGGCCAGCTTGACTCCCGAATCGGAAAGCGCCCGCAAATATTCCCCCGCCCCGGGCTTTAAAGGCACGGACAGGGCATACTCGTCTATCACGTCCCGGTGCCACTCCATGGCTATCTCTTCGGGGGACTCGTCAAGCCCCAGCAGCCGTTTGGTGAAGCGCGCGGTGTCGATAAAGCTCAGGCCCTTTATGAGCGCCTGGTAATCGGCGGGCATGCTCAGCCCCCGCCTCTCGAAAAAACGCCTGTCCACATCTCCCCACACGCCCAGGGAATCCAGCAGCGTGCCGTCCAGGTCGAATATGGCGCCCTTTATGCCGTGTTCTTCCATAACCTTTTTATTATAGCACGCCTGTTTGGAAATGGCAAGCCGCTCACCTTCTCAGGGTGCAGACGAATTCTATGATGCCGCCGTCATGCATCTGGGCTTTTATGCTGCCGGAATGCTTTTCGCAGATCGCCGAGGCGATGGACAGCCCTATGCCGAAGCCCTGCCTCTCCCCGGCCTTGGAGCGGGATTCGTCCGCCCGGTAGAACCTTTCGAACAGGCGCTCGCAGTCCTGACGGCTCAAGGGACGATCGGTTTTGTTCGAGAGCTTCAGTATAACATTTTTGCCTTCCTGCGCCGCGATTAAGCGTATCGGCTCCCCTGGCTCGGCATACTTGACCGCGTTGTCGAGCAGCGTGCTGACCAGCCGACTTATAAGCGCCCGGTCGCCCGTAAGTGTGAGCCCTTCCCGCACTTCAACGCGCATTTCCAGCCCCCTGTACTCCGCCATGGCGGCAAACGGCTCGCTGACCTCGTCCATAAGCGGCTTGAGTTCCAGCTTCTCCATGGTGACGGGGGAGTTCTCTTCTTCCAGGCGGCTTAAGTACACCATTTCCTCCACCAGCTTTTTCATAAGGCCCGTCTGCTTGAGCGTGCCGCTCACCCAGGCGCTGCCGGGATACTCCGTTTCCAACAGCTCCATGTTTGTGGTTATCACGGTTATTGGGGTCTTAAGCTCGTGGGAAGCGTTGGTGATGAACTGTTTCTGGCGCTCCATATTGCGTATGGTGGGCAGTATAGCCTTTTTGCTGGCCAGCAGAAG
>JAFZLE010000287.1 GCA_017551645.1 Clostridia bacterium
CCCTGGGTGCTGCTGAACGAGCGGGCGAAGGAAGTAGGCCCCTTCATCTACGGCTACGATCCCCGCTGCTGCCAGATAGAGGGCGAGTACATCGTCACCTGGTGCAACTGCTACCACGGGCCCACCATCGGCGTGGCCAAGACCGAGGACTTCAGGACCTACTACCAGCTGGAAAACGCGTTTTTGCCCTTTAACCGCAACGGCGTGATGTTCCCAGAGAAGATAAACGGAAATTACGCCATGCTGTCACGCCCCTCCGACAACGGGCACACTCCCTTCGGTGACATCTTCTACTCCGAGTCGCCCGACCTGTGCTACTGGGGCAAACACCGCCACGTGATGGGCACCCGGGGCTCCTGGCAGTCCACCAAGGTGGGCGCGGGCCCGATCCCGATCAAGACGGACGAAGGCTGGCTGCTGTTCTACCACGGCGTGCTCACCAGCTGCAACGGTTATGTATACCACTTCGGCGCGGCGCTGCTGGATCTGGACCAGCCCTGGAAGGTCATGTACCGCACCGAGCCCTACCTGCTGTCCCCCCAGATGCCCTACGAGCAGATCGGCGACGTGCCCAACGTCACCTTCCCCTGCGCGGCGCTGGCAGACGCGGACACCGGCAGGATCGCCATCTACTACGGCGGCGCGGACACGGTCATATGCATGTGCTTCGGCCTTGTGGACGAGATCGTGGACTTCGTAAAGCATAACAGCAAGCTGTAAACAGCGTTTATGGGCGGGGAGATTCCCCGCCCAAATCCGATGTTTTACGACCGTCCCGAAAAGCGCAGGGGCGCGGACCGCGCGCCTGCACCAAAACCGAAAAAACAGGCGAAAAGCGTAAAAAAGCCCCCCAAGCCCGACCGTGCGCGCCGGGCAAAGCGTTCCGAGCCGCAAAAGAAGCCGTCCAGGCATCTGCTGCTCAAGTTCGCGGCGCTGCTGCTGGCGGCGGCGCTTTTGGCGGGGGGCGGTCTGTATATACTGCCTGTCGACACCTTCGGCAGCCATACCGCCTACGGCGCCACTCAGCAGCTGCCCGGGGGCTGTGCCCATGTGCTGCTGATCGGGCTGGACCTGGACGCCGCAGAGACTTCCCGCTCCGACACCATGATGATACTGTCCGTAGGCAAGGGGGGCGTCAAGCTAACTTCCCTGCAAAGGGACACCGGGGTGTACATAGAGGGTTACAGCGGCTTAAGGCGCCTGAATGCCGCCTACGCCTACGGGGGCGAAGAGGGGCTGATAAGGACTATAAACCAGAACTTCGGCTTTGACCTGTCCCGCTGGGCGACGGTGGATTATGACAGCTTTCCCGGTATAATCGACGCGCTGGGCGGCGTGTACATAAGCGGCATAAGCGGCGACGAGGCCGCGGAAGTCAATTCCAACATGCGCGAGCAGCTGCTCAGAAAGTACCGGGCGGGGGAGCTCGGGCAGGACGAAGTGCTTGAGATCTACTACGCCAACGAGCTGAAAAGCGGCGGGGACTACACTTTGAGCGGCATACAGGCGCTGGCGTACTCTCGCATAAGGAAGACCGACAGCGATTACGGCCGCACCAACCGCCAAAGAAAGCTGATCAGCGCCTGCGTGGACAGGCTCAAGACCTTTAACCCCGTAACGCTCATCCGCTTTTTCAAGGCTGTGACGGGCGGCGTAAAGACCAACCTGACCACCCCGGAACTGCTCTCCCTGGGCGAAAAGGCGCTGCTGGCGGGCGGCGTGTCCCAGACGCGCCTGCCGGTGAACGGCAGCTACACAGACGACGGGGGCATGTTCTATGACGTGGACTACAAACTGAACCGCGCGGCTTTCATTAGTTTCGTGTACGGCAAACAGTGACGTGCGATATTTCTGGAGGTGTTTCGGTATGAGCAACAGGCTCAGAACGCTGCTGGCGCTGATACTTGTGCTGGCGCTGCTGCCGGGCGCGCTGGCGGGCGGGTTCTTAAGCGGCCTGCTGGGAAAAGGCGATTCGGCGAAGCTCTGCTTCGTATCGGTAAAGGACAAAGCCTTCAGTACGGACAATTCCCGCGTGATCGCCGCCTCGGGAGACGGCGCGCGCGTGCTCATCATGAATCCGTACGAGCTGTACATATGGGACACGAAGACGAACAGGCGCGTGCCCGTATGGTTTGGCGGCGAGCAGGATATCGAGCAGCTCAACTTTATGGTGCAGACGTCCTACGTGCTGCGCTCCAACGCCAAAAAGGATCAGCAGGACGCGCTCAGGGCGAAGTATGACGAGGTCACGGGCAGCTTTTTCAAGCGCGAGGGCATAACCCGCTTTACCACACTGGACGAAGTCAGCCAGTGCTTCCCCATGCTGATACAGATAGGCGCGAGAACACGGGAACTGGGCCCCCGCTGGGCGATGGTTGAAGCGGCGTACCTGGGCGCCATGCTGCTGATAGACCTTGATACCGGAGAGGCGCGGTTCATCGAAGAACGATACACAGCGATAAACGGGGAAAGGCTGTTTGACCCATCCGACCGCAGCGTGACGAAGCTGGACACGGGCGAAGCGTATTATCCGGACTACGTTCCGGCCGATACGGAGTATTTCGGAGCGTTGAAAGCGCTTAAACTGCTTAGTGACGACAGCCTGCTGGCGCTGCTGCCGGGCTCCGAAATCAGGGAAGACAGGACCAGGGACCTGCTTCTGGCGCATGTTTCGTCCGGCGGTACCCG
>JAFZLE010000288.1 GCA_017551645.1 Clostridia bacterium
GGCTATCTGCTGCCCAAGTACGATATCGAAAAGGTGCGCAAGAACACGCTTGCAAGGTCCGAATGGGTGCATTTCGGCGCCGGCAACATATTCAGGGCGTTCTTGGGCGCGGTAGACCAGCGGCTGCTCAACCAGGGGCTGACCGATACGGGCATCTGCGTTTTTGAGGGCTTTGATACCGAAATAATCGAAAAAGCCTACCGCCCGTTCGACGAGCTCTCCGTTGGCGTCACGCTTATAGGCACGGACAGCGTCAAGAAGGAAGTCATAGCTTCCGTGGCGGAGAGCCTGACCATGGCGGATAACCAGAGAATGGGGGAGATCTTCACTTCGCCGTCCCTGAAAATGGCTTCCTTCACCATTACGGAAAAGGGATATGCCATGGCATTCGCAAAGAAAGACGCCGAAGGCAAACCCGAAGACGCAAAAGGGCTCATGGGCTATCTTACCCGCCTGCTGATTAAAAGATACCAGGCGGGCGGGCTGCCGGTGGCACTGGTCAGCATGGACAACTGCTCCCATAACGGCGAGAAGCTGCAGAACGCCGTGATGTTTGTGGCAAAATCGTGGCTTGGGAACGCGCATGTCGACGAGGGATTTATCAACTATCTCGAAACCAAGGTCACATTCCCGTGGAGCATGATAGACAAGATCACGCCCCGCCCGGACGCCAACGTGATGCGCCTGCTGGAAGAAGACGGTTTTGAGGACGCGGGCCTGATAATCACATCCCGAAATACCTATACTTCCGCTTTCGTGAACGCGGAAGAGAAGGAATACCTCGTTATTGAAGACGCGTTCCCCAACGGGCGCGTGCCGCTGGACAAGGCAGGCATATATTTCGCGGACAGGGAGACCGTGGAGAAAGTGGAGCGCATGAAGGTCACGACCTGCCTGAACCCCCTGCACACCTGCCTTGCGGTATTCGGCTGCCTGCTCAATTACGAGACCATCTGGAAGGAAATGAACGATGCCGACCTTAAGAGGCTGGTCTACCGTATCGGTTATAGAGAGGGGCTGCCCGTAGTGACAGACCCGGGCATCATGAAGCCGGAGACCTTCCTTGAGGAAGTGCTCACCGCCCGTCTGCCCAACTGCTTCCTGCCGGATACTCCCCAGAGGATCGCCACGGATACCAGCCAGAAACTTTCCATAAGGTTCGGCGAGACCATCAAGGAGTACATAAAACGCGGGATGGATCTGAGCGTGTTAAAGGGCATCACGCTTGTGGAAGCGGGCTGGCTCAGGTACCTCATGGGCGTAGACGATTCCGGAAAAGAGATGACGCCGTCTCCGGACCCCAGGCTCGAGGAAATGAAGACAAGGCTTGCCGGAGTGAGCTACGGCGACAATTCCAGGGCTGACGAAGTCCTGCCGGGCATTCTGGCAGACGAGACCATATTCGGTGTGGACCTTATGAAGACAGGTCTTGGCAAAGGCGTTATAGCGGCGTTCAAGCAGATGAATTCCGGCGAGGGTCAGGTGCGCCGCGCCATTTCCGAGATCGCGTAGACCATGCAGTGGAATTACGGCTTTGATTTCGGCTCCGAAGCGCTCCGGATGGTATCCGTAGGGCGCAAGGGCATATATTCCGAGCCACAGTGCGCTGCCATAAGGCAGGGTGAGGAACTCCCGTTCGCCTGGGGAGACAGGGCGTTTGAGATGCTCGCGCGTCCGGTACCGGGCGTAAAGGTGCAAAGGGCAATGTCCGGAGGGCTTCCGGAAGACACTGGCCTGGTCGCCTCGTGGGTAAAGCGGATCGTGAGCGCCGGTGAAAAGCGTGTGCTGATACGGCGCCACGTGCTGCTGGGCGTGAGCCCAGGCATAGGCAGGTATGCCGCGCAGGAGCTGCTTGGGGAACTTATCACGCAGGGCATCGATTCCGCGGGGCTCATAGCGCTGGACGCGTGCGCGCTTATAGGCGCAGGCGTCGATATAGGACGCAGCGAAGGCCGCTTTCTGCTGGATATAGGCAGTTCGGCGGTGAGCTTGTCAGCCTTCGCGTACGGAAAAAGGGCGCTGTTCTTCCGCATGCCGTACGGTATTGGCAGCGTAGACGACAATATCGTGGGTGAGATCCGGCAAAAGGAAGGCGTCATAATCTCCGGTAGCGTGGCGAGAGTGCTGAAGCACGGCGCGTTCAGCCCAGAACTGGACAAAATGGCGCTGCCGGCGTTCAATCCCGCGTCGATGCTGCCCGAGCACAGATGTTTTGACGCATCGTACGCGCGGGACTGCGTAAACAGGTTCATTGCGGAAATTATCAGGTTCTGCAGGCAGTCAACCCAGGACCTGAGCCCGCAGCTGGCTGAGGATTATCTGAAAAACGGAGTAGTAATAACGGGCGGCGGTGCGAATATCGACGGCATGGCCGAAGGCATGAGCGCCGCGCTGGGCGTGCCCGCCTTCTGCGCGGAGGAACCCGAGAACTCCGCGGCAAGAGGATTAAAGCTTTTGCTTCAGGATGAGGACAAAGCCGCGGCGCTGGTGACTTCCGCGAAAGAAGCGGAAGAACGGCTGTGATACGGACTGTCAGAAAAGGTTCGCTCAGCCTCGAATACACGCTTATCTGCGCTAAGAACAGATCGTCGCTGCTGCTGCAGGCGCTCCCCATGGGTAAGATCAGGCTCTATGCGCCAAAAGGGTAC
>JAFZLE010000289.1 GCA_017551645.1 Clostridia bacterium
CTTCACGCCTTTGCGGAAGTACGTTTTATTCAGCAGGGCCAGCGCGTTCTCCGCATAGTAAATGGCACCTCCGGCGCACCTGCGTACATCGTCCAGGCCCTCTGCAGCTACGGCGTCCGAGAAAAAGCACTTCGCCTCTTTCAGTTCCCTTTCCGCCCTCCGGCAGTCCGCTTCGCAGAACGGTCCCGCCATTTTCTGAAGAGCCTTGTCACGCAGCATTTCCAGTTCCCGCATGTGTTTTTCATCCGAGCAGTAAACTATGCGGGAATCCATAAGCTTGGAGATGTGCGGATGATCATACTCGGCATCCCTCCGCAGGTCTTCCCAGGAAGTGCAGTAGATGTCGTGCCCCACGCCCAGGTCGTCCTGTATGAAAGCAGTCCCCAGCTGCCATCCCCGGTCGTCGTTGATGAGTATAAGCAGGTCCAGGTCTGACAGGGGATGTACATCACCCGTCTGAAACGAGCCGTATATGCCTATCAGCGCCACCGCTCCCGGGCAGAGCATCTTCTCTTTTTGCAGAACGGCACCGATTATCTTTTGATTCCTGATCTCCAGATCGTCCAAATGAATCTCATCCTTTCGGGAAATACTTCCGCCGTACGAAAGTCTTTCCCACACGTCCGTAATCACGTTAAAAGTGCCTATAATGCCTGCGCTTTGGCCGCGTGCGAAGACACGCCGCGGGGCGGGATCATACGATATCGAACACCCTTACATGGTCCACCAGGAAGGTGTCCCCCGTTTTCGCGGCAGAAACAGCTTCCGCGGTGGGTTTGTGGTCCTTGTTCCGGTACCCGCTGGTCTCCGTGGAGATCAGTATGAATTCTTCGGTGCCGGATACGTTTTCGGTGATGGTGCCGTCCTCTTTCCCGTCAATGTAGAACACGTATCTGTCCGGGAGCCAGAGCAGCCCGAACGTGTGGAACTCGTCCGCCGGGGAATCAAAGCTCAGCCCTCCCACGGAACTGCGCTCCATATCCAGTCCGTAGCCGCCCGTGAACACGTTATGGGGCACTATGACGTTGGGCTTGAAGCACTCCATAATGTCTATCTCGGCGCCGGTCTTTTTCGGGTCCAGAGAAGCGCCTATGATCGGCGACTGCATCCAGAAAGCGCTCCACCAGCCGGGTTTCTGCTGCAGTCGGCAGCGGCACTCGTAATACCCGTAAAGATGCAGGAACTTGCTTTTTTGCAGCTTTCCGATCTGCCACTGCAGATGGTCGGTCAGGAAAATGGTCTTCTCCGGGGGCTGATCCATAAAATTGTACCCCGTCTGCAGCTGCGAGCAGACCACCTCGCCGTCTTCCTCAAATATGGAGAACTCGGCACAGCCGTCCTTCACTTTCACGCCTTTGTCCGTCCATGAAGGGTGGCGTTTCCCCATCATGCACAGGCGGTAATCCCATTTGCCGCCGTCGATCTCATTTCCGTCAAATTCGTCAGACCATACGAGCCTGAACTCATGCCCGTCAGGCAGGAAACTCGGCGCGTGCCCAGGCACATTGTACGTCTTCATCGTGAAAAACTCCTTTCACCTTCATCCGTTTTACGGGTCCTTACATATCGCTTTCGAATCGGGTCACTGTTATCACGTCGCTGCTTTTGATATCTGGCTCGCCTTTGACGCGCTTAAGGTACGCGTCAAAGAACTCCAGGTGGCACTTGCAGAGGTTTTCATGCATCACGTCAGGCGCCAGTTTGCCCGTCATCGAGGCAAAGCGTATCCTGTGCTTCATATCCGAAAACCCCACATGGTTCATATCGCGGAACAGCACCTTCCAGACCGGCTGCTCATGCTTAAGATAAATGCCCGCGGCGACCTTCTCATTTGCCCGGCAGCTTATCTGCATGAACGGCCGCTTCTGAACGGTATCCCTGCGGTTCCCGAACGGCGCGCCGTCTATGTTCACTCCGCAAACGTATTCGGGATCGTCTGCGCACAGTTTATATGCCGTATCGCCGCCGAACGAATGCCCCGCGGCGCCTATGCCTTTTTCAAAGTCGATCATGCCGGACAGGTGTTCCTTCGCGTACTTCAAGGACGCCTGCGTGTCCTTGACCCACTCTTCCAGCCTGCTCTGCATAAAGCCGCAGTATTTATCCTGCAATACATCGAACTTTTCCGCCAGCTCCTCTGCCGTGCCTTTGGACCTGGTAAATCTCAATGCCGCCACCATCCCGCCTATAAACGGCTGGTACAGCTTTTTCGTGATGCTTCTGTCATAAGGAACGAACGAGCCGTCGTCAAACTCGGTGCATATGCCGTCCAGGGCATGCGCGACCGAGATCACCACGTATCCGTGGGAGGCAAGCTCGATGCACAGAAAAGAATTGCCCTCCCTGTACGACATCATACCGTGGTTGAACATGATCAGCGGGTACTTCTCTCCGTCGGGCCTCGGCGCGTCCGCATAGCACTGCGACGTGTTTTCGCCCGCCGCTTCCATTTTGTCATAATTCAGCGGTATCCTGAACGCCTTCCGTATGCCTGCCGCCATGTTTCTCGACATGCATTTCGCCCTGGTGCAGCCATTCACGCGGTCTTTCGGCACGGGATAATACACCCTCGATGCCACGCTGCGCATCCTTGAAGGATACAGCGCCTCCGGGCGGTCGTTCCAGACCGTGTAAGTGAAGGTGCCGACGGCGTATTCACCGCTTGGTACCGGTATGTTCATTTTTCCCTCCCTGTCCCTATAACGCCGGACGTTTCCCGGCGCGGCCGGTCTTCGGCTCCTTATTGCAAGAATACTGATCGTTTACGTGTTGTCCGTGTTTTTTCGGATCATGAGCGCGGCAAGCCAGGCGCCCAGCATCGCCGCGGCGGCGATATACATGGCATTATTGATCCCCCACAGGCTTTCCGCTTTCCCTATCAGCGGGGAAGCCACCGTCTGCCCGAGCATCATGGTGAACATCAGGCTTACGGTCACCACAAACCTGTCCTCCGGCATTATCCCCCCGGCTATCGTCAGGTGGAACGGTATCACGGGGCTGTCGAAAAAGACGCTCACGAACAGCAGTGCCAGGGCGATAACGGGCGGCTTCACAAGGATAGCGCCCACCAGCGCGGCGGCGGACACGGGCATGCCGCATTTCAAAAATCTGAGCATGTCCGGCTTAAGCGCCGACATGGCCAGCCTTGCCGCGGTAATGGCGAGGTAAACGCAGGCCAGCACCCAGCTCAGGTACCGGGCTCCGCCGTGTCCGAACTCGATAAAGCGCGGCGTCCACACCAGCATGGTGTTCAGGTACACGCCACCCAGAAACGCGCTTACGTATATGGGGAGCAGCCGTTTATCCGACATCACCCTGAGCAGGGCGCGCAGCGTTACGCTTTTGCGCGCTTTTACCCGGGGCTCGATCACCGGGGAAAAGCGGCGCGACACTGAGCTCTCGGCCGCAAACAGCGCCGCCATGAACAGGCCTATGATAAGGTACGCCGCCCGCCAGCTCAGATTGCCCGAATCCAGCGCCCACTTGAACAGGAACGGCATCGCCAGACCCGCGCAGCCGTAAGTGGCGTGCAGCAGGCACATGGTGTTGCCTTTGCCGGGATAGAGCTCGGATATCACGGCAGACGAAAGCGAGTCGATCACCCCTGTCGAAAGGCCCACAACGCACAGAAGCGCGATGAATACGGAAAACGGCGCCGGTATGATGATCAGGCACAGCGCGGCGGCGCCGATACCCAGGCCCAGCGCCAATATGCGCGATTTGCGGAACATGCCCGCAGTAAAAAGCACGCACAGGAAGGCTACGATGGAAAAGCCCGACACTACGCTGGATGGCAGGCCTTTGACGGAGTCGCGCAGCGAGAAATAGTCGATAACTTCCGTCTGCAGCGCACCTATCGCCGCGTGTACGCTCGCCAGCACCCACATGCCCGTGTAGATGCAGACCGTATAAAGCATGATACCTTTTCTTCCTGCCGGCTTTTCCGCTCCCATGCCTCAAATACCTCTTTCGTTATGTGCGTATAACGCCGCCGTCATGCGCGGTCAGGTGTCGAAATTCGCCTTTGTCCCCTCTGCCTTCGCTTTGTCGGCAGATTTCCGGTTGCCCTGACCCGGGATGCTCAGCCCGTCTTTTGAATGGTCCACTTTCTCGAGCACCTCAGGCGGATCCATCATGTAATCGTATATCTCTGCGCCTATGTACGCGCGAGCTTCGGCCACCATTTCCTCCTCGCGCTCCGTATCCATAGCCGCTATCGCCTCGCAGATAGGCTTGCGCGCGGCGATGATCTCATGGCCGTTTGCGTCGTAGCCGTCGCAGTATCTGATGCCCAGGTTCAGGCCGAACTCCCAGGGCCCGTCCACA
>JAFZLE010000290.1 GCA_017551645.1 Clostridia bacterium
AGCCCATAAACGAGCAGACGCTGCCCGAGATAGGCTACCACATCCGCCGCGACTGCCAGTGCAGGGGCTACGCCAAAGAGGCCGCGAAAGCCGTGCGCGACTGGGCGTTCAGGCACACGGAGTATCCCGCGCTGTACTCATACTGCAAGTACACCAACGAAGCCTCTATCCGCACCGCGGAAGCGATCGGGATGCGCTTTGACCGGGAGTACCCGGACATGGACAACGGCATCACCCACGTGTCGGCGATAAGCCGGGAGCAATGGCTTGATGAGCTCACGGACAACATGATCGCGTGGGCGGAGAGCAGGCTGGGAAACACGGATTACGCAGGCTGGTGCCTGTCTTTCATCGAGGACGCGCTGGAAAAAAGCAACGGCATAGAGGTCTTCGGCGGCAGCTCGGCGAAGGAGTCCTGCGAAATGTATAAGGACGCCCTGCAGGGCGGTCAGCCGGAAAGAGGCGCATTTGTGTTCTACGACTGCATGTGCCTGAGCGAACACGGGCCGGTCGGCTGGGGGCACTGCGGTATAAGCCTGGGCGGCGGGCGGGTCATACACGCGTGGGACAGGGTAAGGACCGACGGATACCTTGAAACAGAAGACCTGACGGCGCCCTCGGGCAGCCGCCCCAGGTACACAGGCTGGGTGCCGCTTATGCACGTGCTCAGGCAAAAAGGAGAATGACTGATATGGAAAGCGTTTCTGAGTTCATGGGCGCGGCGCTGCCCTGGATCGCGCTGGGGCTGCTGCTGGCGGTACTGTGCGCGAAAGCGGCGATACGGAAAAAGGGAAACAAAAAAACCGAGGATCACGGTTCCGAGGGCATGGCGCTGGGCATGTGCCTGGGCGTGGCCCTGGCTTCGGCGCTGCATTTTGACATCGGCATGGGAATGATCGTAGGCATGGCGCTGGGGCTGCTGGTCGGCTCAAACGTGACGAAAACGGGCGATAAATAGCCTGATATCCGTACAGGCTTTCGGCGCGCCGTAACTGCGGTCTGCACAAAGACTGCCGGATCACTGAAATGACAATACTCAAATACTCGAACACGAACACGTTTTTTATCCCCGCCCGCTCAGGCGGGCTGCTTGTGGATACCGGTTATGCCGGTTCCCTGGGCGCCTTTTACAGGGAAATAAAGCAAAACGGGATAAAAGCGGCGGATATCCGATACGTGATGGCCACCCACTGGCATCCGGACCACATGGGGCTGACGGGCGAGTTGGCCGGGCAGGGCGCAAAACTGCTGCTTATGGACGTGCAGGTGGGGTCTGTCCATTTTTCGGACCGCATATTCGAAAGGGACCATCTGCCGTTCGTCCCGGTGGACGAAAACGCGGCAGCAGTCGTTTCCTGCGGCGAAAGCCGGGCTTTTCTGTCCCGCATAGGCATTTCAGGCGAGATAATACACACTCCCAGCCACAGCCCCGACAGCGTATCCCTTGTGCTGGATGACGGCGACTGTTTCGTGGGAGACCTTGAACCCCGCGGGTACATCACAGCGTACGGCGAGGGCTCTCCCCTCTCCCTCGACTGGGAGCGCCTTATCTCCTTTAGCCCCAAACGCGTGTTTTTCGGCCACGCGCCGGCATATCTATTCGTTTCGGGCGGGCAGGACCGCGGCTGACAGGCCGGGATAAAAGAGATTTTTGATATGATCTGCGAACTGAACGACACTTCAAAAGCCGCGCGCCTGTTTGACGGCTGGGAGGAAACGCTTATCACCTCCTGCCTGCAGCAGGTGATGGGCCGCATATTCGTTACCGATACGGAACATCCCGGATCCGCCCTCGCCTTCGTTGGCTGCTTCGGCTTTTTCGCCGGGGAACCGGATAGGGAACTGGCCGGATACAGGCCAGAGGGCTTTGCCATACTCACGCCCCAAAACGACGCCTGGGCGAAGCTTATCGAGGAGGCCTGGCCTGACGCGAAAAAAGTGACCCGCTACGCCATAAAAAAGGATACCGTGTTTGATAAGGCAAAGCTTAAAAAGCTGGCGGCGGTGCCGGAAGGCTATGAGCTCAGGAGAATAGACGCCGGGATATACGACCTGTGCCTGCAGGACCCCGTCACTTACGACTTCGTGTCCTGCTTCGGAAACAAACAAAGGTATCTGGAGCTGGGCCGGGGCATGGTGATACTGAAAGGCGGAAAGATAGTTTCCGGCGCGTCCTCCTACACCCGCTACAGAGAGGGCATAGAGATAGAGGTCGATACCGTGCCGGAAGAGCGGGGCAAAGGGCTTGCCACCGCGGTGTGCGCCGCGCTGATACTGGGCTGCCTTCAGGAAGGGCTGTACCCCAGCTGGGACGCCCAGAACCTGACCTCCGTGCATATGGCCCAAAAGCTGGGCTACGAGTTTTCCCACGAATACACGGTGTACGAAGTGTCGTCGGAAGAAAGGACGCACTGATTATGCTTAAAAACACATTCACGGTCTCCGGCATCCCCGCCGTACTCTGGGGCGCGCCGTCAGACAGGGTGTTCATACACGTGCACGGCAAAATGAGCAGAAAGGAGCACGCCGAACCTTTCGCCGCAATAGCCGGGGAAAAGGGCTGGCAGACGCTCTCCTTCGACCTGCCGGAGCACGGGGAGCGCAGCGGGCAGAGCGACAGATGCGACGTGTGGACCGGTGTAAGGGACCTTGATATCATAGCGGACCATGCGTTCGGGAACTGGAGGCACGTGGCACTGTTCGCGTGCAGCCTGGGGGCGTACTTCTCTCTGAACGCCTATCCCTCCCGAAAACTTGAAAAATGCCTGTTCCAGTCCCCCATAGTGGACATGAAGTGGCTGGTGGAGCACATGATGCTTTGGGCGGGCGTCACCCCCGAAATGCTCAAAGCAAAAAAGCGGATAGAAACGCCCCTCGACACCCTGAGCTGGGACTATTACAAGTACATCCTCGAACATACTGAGTACGAATGGCCCTTCCCCACCTGCATACTGTACGCGGGAAAAGACGGGCTGCAGCCGGAAGCCTCCGTGCGCGCCTTCGCCGCCCGGCACGGCGCCGCCCTGACCGTAGCGCCGGAAAGCCAGCACCCGTTCATGGCGGAAGGCGACCGGGCGATAGTGGAAGCGTGGCTCAGGAAAGAGATCTGACGATACGAAAACGGCGCGGCTTTTATGGCCGCGCCGTTATTATAATGCTTTTTATCAGTTCTGACCGGCTACCCGGGTGCCGCGGTTGGTCTCCGCGTTTTCCGAGAACAGCAGTTTCTGGGTCTCCACGCCCGCGTAACCGTCGGTGGTAAGCCCCATCTGCTGCTGGAACAGCTGCACAGCCAGCTTGGTGTTCGGGCCGTAATCGCCGTCCACCTTGGAGTCCTTGGACAGATAGCCCAGCTCGATCAGCCGCTTCTGCAGCAGCTGCACCGCGTAACCCTGGGAGCGCTCCTTGCCGCCCAGCAGCACGTAGTTCTGGTACACGAAGGGCAGCGGCTCGGGGATCAGGGCGTCCATGGCGTCGCCTTCCAGGGCGGCCACTTCGTTCTTTTCGTAGCCCAGCAGGTCGTTGAGCGTGAGCAGCTCGTATCCCTTGCTTACCGCCCAGGGGATGAACTCCTTCAGTTTTGCCACGCTGTCCGCGTTGCAGTTGAACGCGTAGATGTAGCCGCTCTTTATGCCGCTTTCCAGCTTCTTCACGGTCTGCGCCTTTTCGCTGCCGTCCACGGTGTAGGAGGCTATGCCCTTGTAGTTCCCCAGCTGCACCAGGTACTGGTGGGTGCGCAGGTCGTTCTGGGCCAGGCCTTCATAGATCCTTAAGAAGTGCATGTTGTAATCCACGCCCAGCGCCAGGTTCACGGCCTTCTGGGTCTGGTAGATCTGGAACGCCAGGTCCTCATCGGACAGGGAGAACAGCTTGTAATTGTCGTAGGTGAAGTTCTCGAGCTCGTAGTTCAGGTCATTCGCCCGGCGCAGCGCCACGCGCATATCGTCCTTCTCCACCGCCACCTTGCCCGTAACGAATATGGTCAGGGAAGCCTTGGAGGTCTCCGCTATGGTCATGATCTCGTTGAGCGTGTTGGGGTCGTTCGCCGCCTGTATGGTTATGGCTATGCGCTTGCCCGCAGTGGGACCCTTGGTCACTATGGGCAGGTACACCTCAGGCTGCGCGTCGGGCACCGCCGTGGGTTCGGGAGTGGGATCGCTCTCTACCGCGGGCTGGGTCGGCGTGTCGGTGACCGTATCGACAACGGGGGGATTCTGGTCAGTGGTATCGGGCGTTTTGCTTCCGCCGGAAGAAAGCGCGATTATAAGGATTATCACGGCGATCACGAGCACCAGCGCGCCGGCGCCTATCATCATGAGCTGCTTGCGCTTTTTGGCTTCCTGCTTCGCCTTGCTCTGCCTTTTCGCTTCCACCCGGGCTATGACCCGGCGCGGATCTTTTGCGTTGTCTTTATTGTTTTCCATGGAATGCCTCCGCTGTTTATAGCTTCACGTTTAAATGGTACCACACGCCGCGGGAAAAATCAAGGGCTTTTGAAATATTTCGTAATATTTCCGCAACATTTTGTCCTATATTAAACTTTACGGAACCGCTTTACAAGCCCGGGGCCCCAAACTATAATCTTCGTGTACGGCTTTGGCCGCAGCAAGCGTAAGGAGGACATTTTCATGAAACAGTTTTCCCGTTTTATGGCGCTCGCGCTGGCGCTGTGCCTGTGCCTGGGCATCGTGCCCGTACTGGCCGAGGAAGCGCCCGTCACCGTGACCGAGATCCAGAAATACGGCAACATGGTCCTGTCCGTCAGCGGCACCGAATTGCTCGCCCGGGGCTTCGCCTACGGCGACGTGGTCACCGTGAGCGTTAACGGCCAGGCCTTCGAGATGCCCGTCTGCACCAACTTTTCCGACGTCGAGCAGGGCAGCATGATACTGAGAGTGGTCATCAAGCCCGAGACCGGAGAGGATTACGTGCTCATCGCCATCAACATGGGCGACTTCGCCACCTATTCCGGCGTAGCCACCAAGGAGAAGACCGAGGCTGACCCCGGCTACGTGTGGCACTACAACGAGGGCGTGGAGACCCCCGTCGCCGTCACTGTCGAAATGAAGGAGCCCGGCGCCTACTATGACACCTGGGTGATGAACCAGCTGGTCAGGAGCGAAAACCGCGAGGACTATCCCCAGCTCACCGACGCCGAGTACGCCAACTTCCGCGCCGTAGCCACCACGGGCATGGGCGAAAACAAGCTCTACCGCTCCTCCTCCCCCGTCAATCCCGAGATCAACCGCAACACGCAGGCAGACGCCGCCGCCAAGGAAGCGGGTATAAAGACCTTTATCAACCTGGCCGACAACGACGAAGTGATGCGCGGATACGAAGGGTTTGAGGAAAGCTATTACGCCGCCCAGAGCATCATAGCCCTTAACCTGGGCGTGGACTTCTCCGCCGACGACTTTAAGGCGGGCCTCGCCGACGGCGTGCGCTTTATCGCCCAGAACGATGCGCCCTTCCTGGTGCACTGCAACGAAGGCAAGGACAGGGCAGGCTTTGTGAGCGCTGTGCTGGAGTGCCTGATGGGCGCCTCCGCCGATGAAATTACCGCAGACTACATGGTCACCTTCTACAACTATTACGGCGTGGAGGCGGGCACCGAACAGTACGACGCCATCGCCCGCGCCAACATCCAGAAGAGCCTGGCCGCCGCCTTCGGGATCGACAGCATCACTGGCGCCGACCTGGCAGCGGAAGCTCAGGAATACCTGCTCGCCATAGGCGTGAGCGAAGAGGAGATCGCCGCCGTTAAGGCCAAGCTGGGAGAATGATCCCCCATACAAAAAACCATCCGCCCCTTATCCGGGCGGATGGTTTTTTATGCCTGACGGCCGTTTACGCGCGGTTGGACCCGTGCAGGTTTCGCAGATGCAGGTACACGGTGTTGGGGCTGAGCTTAAGCGCTTCGGCTACCGTCTCCACGCTGCCCTTTATATCGAACACGCCCCTTTCCCAGAGCCTGCGCACTATCTCCTTGTTGTGCAGGGAGCGGGGCAGCGCGGCGTCGCCCTTCACTTCCGGGATCACTTCGTTGAGCGTCAGGGCAAGCATCTCCTCAGCGCTCTCGGCAAAGCTCTCGCTTCTCAGTGAAGCCGGGTTCGCGAATTCCTGCGGGCGCATGGCGCTTATAAGCTCGCTCAGGGGCGTGTTCATGTAGAAGTTGATACAGATGAGGCCTATGATGCGCTGGCTGTCCCCCAGTATGGGGATGGTGGTGCTTTTCAGGGGTTCGCCCCTGCGGTTCTGGGTAAAGTACACTATGGCGTGGGGCGTGCCCGGCTGCTGTTTGAGCTCACTGAGCATGGCGAGCGCCAGGTCGGTGATGGGCGCCCCTTCCGTCCTGCCGGTGTGGAAGCCGTTTATTATCCTGATAACGGAATGCTCGTAGCTTTCCAGGTTGTGCAGCACTATCTCATAGCCGCTGCCCAGGTATTCCGCCAGGCCTTCGAGCGTGTCACGGTAAGAATAAAGTATGGCCTTTTCTTTTTCGGACAGCACCAGTGTTTCGCCCATAAGCCCCTCCTTTCGCCGCGTGGCCCTTACGATACGCGCCGCCGTTTCGGGCGGCGGCGCGGCACGGATATATTACGTGATAAACCGTTTATTCTTCTTTGGGTTCTTCCTTCAGCTCTTCGCCGTTCTTGCCCTCGTACCTGCGGCCCCAGCCGGTGATGATGGCTACCAGGAACACCACGAACAGCGCAACGCCGTAGAAGGTGCCCAGCGCCACGGACACGGGAGACAGCCCGGACAGAGCCGCGCCGATGAATACGAACACGCTCATGAAGGGGATGATGGCGGGCAGGGAGTTGGCGATGCCGTCCAGCAGGTTGGCCCTGCGGTAGGGATGCAGCTGCTTCGCGTGGCCGATCTTGTTGAGCACGGGACCGAAGGTGAGGATGGACGCGGAGGTCACGCCGCCGAAGATGAAGGTGGTGGCGGAGATACCGATCAGGCTGGCCATTTCGGCGCCTTTGGCGGTCTGGGCCATCTTGCTGCCCAGTATCTTCTCTACCAGGTAGTCCAGCATGCCGGCCTCGGTCAGCACGCCCATGATGCCGAATACGGCGATGACCAGGCCCACGGTGCCCAGCATGTTGGCTACGCCTTCCACCAGGAAGCCCACGGCCGCGTTGTTGGCGGGGTCATTGGCGAAGATCCTGGAGAAGGGGAACAGGCCCAGGGCCAGACCGGTGATTATACCGGTAACCAGGCCTACGAAGATTCCCAGGAAGATGTTGCGGGTCTTGGTGGCCACGAACAGCATGATCACGACGGGGATGAGCATGAACAGGGTGTTGGCTTTGCTCTGGGCTTCGGCAAACGTTTCGGCGTCCGCCATGGTGCCGCCTATGCCGCCAAAAATGCCGAACAGTATCAGGCTGATGATGCCGGCTACGGCGCTGTAGCGCAGGCGGGAACGCACCACGCCGCCCACGTCCGCGGGACGGCCGTCGTTAAACTGCTGGGTGGAAGAGGAAGCGATGGTGGTATCGGAGATGGGAGCCAGGTTATCGCCGAAAATGGCGCCGGACACGATGGCGCCCGCCAGCAGCGCGGGGCCCGCGCCCAGGGACAGACCGGCTTTGTAGAACACCGGGAACGCCACGAACATGGTGCCGATGGAAGAACCGGTGGCGGTGGAGATCACGCAGGTGGCGAAGAACACGAACGCCGTGAACCAGCCGCCGTGCATGCCTATGGAATTCGCCAGCCATACGAAGCCCTGTGACAGGTTGCTCTCCTTAATAAGGGCGGAGAACATGCCGATCACGAAGAAGATGACGATGACGGACACGGAAGTAATGGAAGAAATGCCGGAAATGGCCGCGTTCCAGTACTTGGTGTAGCTCTTGCACAGCGCGCCGCCGATCAGCAGGGCGACGAAGCCGCCCGCGGCGAGGGCTTCCATATTGAAAGCCTTGAATACGACGAACAGGATAACGCAGAACGCGAAGAAGATCGCTACCGGGATGAGGGACATGAACATGCCGCCCCGGAACTCAAGACGTTCCTTTTTAGTCTCGGACATGGATAAAACTCCTTTCAGATTGTCTATTGGCACTGCCTTTGGCAGTTAGACCACTTTTTCAGGCGATTATGCCCTTTTCTTTAGCCAGCCGGGTCAGCGCCGCCTTGATGCGCTCAAAGCGCAGGACGGCGTCCTCGTCTTTGGCGAAGCAGGCGGTCACTATGCGCAGATGGCCCGCGCCCTGCTCGCCGTAGGGAGTGCCCTGGTTGACCATTATGTTGGCGTGCTTCATTATGTACTCGCTCACTTCCTCGGCGGTGCCCAGAGCGGAGATGTCCAGCCAGGAAAGTATGCCGCTCTCGCTCATCTTCATCTTTACGCCGGGAATGGTGGACAGCACCTCGTAAGCCAGGCGGCGGCGCCTCTCCAGGCGCACGTAGTTGCTCTTAAGGTACTCTTCGTCCTTTACCGCCGCCACCGCGCCTATGGAGCCCAGGGTGGAAGCCGCGCCCAGCACGTTCACCGCGCCGCCGTAGAGCACGTCCATTATGCGGTCGTTGGCGTAGATGTAGCCAATCCTGAAGCCGCTGAAGCCCAGGCCCTTGGAGATGGAGCACACGGTGAGGGTGCGCTCCCACATGCCGGGCAGCGTGGCGGGATGCACGAACTCGATGCCGTCGTAGATATGGTCCTCAAACGCCTGGTCGGAGACCAGTATCAGGTCGTGTTTGATCACGAACTCGCACAGTTTCTCTATGCTTTCCCTGCGGAACACCGTGGTAGTGGGGTTGTTGGGGTGGGTGATCAGCACCAGCTTGGTGCGGGGAGTCACGCGCTTTTCGAACTCCTCTATGCGGATCTGGTAGTTGTCCTCCTCGTAGAGAGGCACGGGCACTGTCACGCCGCCCAGCAGCTTGGGATTAAGGAAATTGCTAGGATAGCTGGGGTCGGGCACCATGACCTCGTCGCCCTCGCAGATGAAGGGCATCATGGAGTAGAGCAGGCCGGAATCCGAGCCGGGAGTGACGATCACGTTGCGGCTGGGGTCTATGTCCAGGCCGGTGTTTTTGTGTATCTTCTCCGCCAGCGCCTGCCTTAATTCCAGCATGCCTATGGGCATCACGTAGTGGGCGGGAATGCCGCTTTCCACTGCGTCCATAAGCGCTTTTTTGACAGAGTCGGGAATGGAGGGATCCGGGAAAAAGGGATCAGCCCAGGCCATGATGTCGCCGCCGTTCTTCTGGAAGTTGCCGGCGCCTTCGCCCACGTCCGCCTTGGTGACCGTAAGGAACAGGCCGCCCTGCAGGTCACGGAACTTGGTGTTCATCTTGCTTTTGATGTCCATGATGCGTCTCCTTACCGTGTATTTGAAAGTGAGGATTTACAGTTCGGCGATCAGCTCGACTTCGCACAGCACGCCCTTGGGAAGCTTGGCCACCGCCACGCAGGAACGGGCGGGCAGGGACACGAAATACTTGGCGTAAACGGCGTTGAACGCGGCGAAGTCGTTCATGTCCTGCAGAAAGCAGGTGGTCTTTACGACTTTCGCGAAGGAACTGCCGGCCGCTTCAAGTACGGCGCACAGGTTTTTCATCACCTGCTCGGCCTGCTGCTCGATGCCGCCTTCGACTACGGCGCCGGTGGCGGGGTCTACCGGTATCTGGCCGGAAGTGTACAGCATGCTGCCGGAAGTTATCGCCTGGGAATAGGGGCCGATGGCCGCGGGGGCTTTGTCAGTATGGATCTTGTTCATTTTCAGCTTCCTTTCGCTTTTATTCAGTGTATGTACACATTATATCACTAAAAATATTTGCAGTCAATAGTAAAATTTATTTTAGTTTAGATCATTTTTCAAATAACCGTCGATCTCTCGCGCTTTTTTTCGCCGCAGCCAGTGCGGCGCACAAAAAAACTGCCGCGGTATTTTCCGCGACAGCTTTATCAAATCCAGTTCGTTTACAGCACCTTGGACAAAAACAGCTTGGTGCGCTCGCTTTTCGGGTTCTGGAAGATCTCGTTTGGCGTGCCCTCTTCCACTATCTTGCCCTCGTCCATGAACAGCACGCGGCTGGCGACTTCCCGGGCGAAGCCCATCTCGTGGGTCACCACCGCCATGGTCATGCCGGTCCTGGCAAGGTCCCGCATGACTTCCAGCACCTCCCCCACCATCTCGGGGTCCAGGGCGCTGGTGGGCTCGTCGAACAGCATCACGTCCGGGTGCATCGCCAGCGCGCGCACTATGGCCACACGCTGCTTCTGTCCGCCGGAAAGCTGGTTGGGATAGGCGGACGCCCTTGATTTGAGCCCCACCCTGTCCAGCAGCTTAAGCGCTTCCTCCTCGGCTTCTTCCCTGCCCACGCCCTTCAGTTTCATCGGGGCGATAGTAAGGTTCCTGAGTATGCTCATGTGGGGAAACAGGTTAAAGTGCTGGAACACCATGCCCATGCGCATGCGGTGCTGGTTGATGTTCACCTTGGGGGAGGTTATGTCCGTGCCCTCGAATATCACCTGGCCGCCCGTGGGCCTGTCCAGCAGGTTCAGGCAGCGCAGGAACGTGCTTTTGCCACTGCCGGAAGGGCCGATTATGACCACGGCTTCGCCCTTATATATGTCCGCGTCCACGCCCTTTAACGCGTGCACCTGGCCGTTTGCGAACTTCTTTTCCAGCCCTCTTACGCTTATGAGCGGTTCCTTTCCGGAAATGTTATCTGTGCTCACCGCTTCTTAATCTCCTTTCCAGCAAACCGACCAGCCGGGTAAAGAACATGACCACGGCCAGGTATATCAGCGCCACCGCGATAAGCGGCATGAAGGGCGAATAGGTGACGGAACGGATTATGTCCCCGC
>JAFZLE010000291.1 GCA_017551645.1 Clostridia bacterium
ACCCGGAAATCACCCATTCGCGCCCGTATACGGCGGCCCTTTCGGCGTACTCGCCGAAGGTATGCCGGTCGGTTATCACCCTGCCCCCGCCAAGGGACAGCACCAGGTCTATCGCCGCCATGCCGCCCGCGGTGGGCAGTACATTCTCCTCATCCGTTCCCGCGTAGGCGGCGATGCCCTGGGCGCCGCGCATTTCGATGTCCGGGTAGTACCTTGCCTCCGCCTTCGCGCTCTCAAGCGCCGCCTTTACCCAAGCCGGAATGCCTTCTGGGCGCAGGTTGGCTGAAAAATCCAGCCATTCGGAAGGCTTTTCTCCCTGCCACACGTTGCCGCCGTGCTTCATGGCCAGAACCTTTCTATAATGTCAGGCCTGTGTGCGAAGTACACGTGGGCAAACGCCGCCAGCGTGTTGTATTTCTCATATCCGCACGTCCAACTTTTGTCCGGCGCAGAGGCTTTTATCAGATTGTAAGCGCAGCTAATGTCGTCTGTCGGCTCCGCTACGGCATGGTGGAACTCGTGTGCGGGAAACTTGAGCCCCGTTTTGTCCTCCACCGTCACGTAACCGAAACGCTGCAGGCGGCCGGTCATCCGGCAGTTTATGGGCAGCACGCCGCACATCTCCCTGCCGTCTATTCTTTCGCTAAGATACATCAGCCCGCCGCACTCCCCATAGCAGCGCATGCCGTTTTCCAGCGCCGTTTTGATGCTTTGGCGCATGCCGGCGTTCTTTTCCAACTGTTCAGCGTATACCTCGGGATACCCCCCGCCTATGTACAGCCCGTCCAGATCTTCCGGCAAAGCGGCATCCCTGATGGGTGAGAAGAACACAAGCTCCATGCCCATGGCTTTGAGCACTTCAAGGTTCGCGTCGTAGTAGAAGTGGAATGCCTCGTCCAGCGCCACGCCCAGGCGGTAGCCATCGCGTCTGAAACGGCACCGGGTCGGTTTGGCAGGCCCTGTCGCGGGCGCATCAGACGCTATTGAAAGCACTTTATCCAGATCCAGCGTCTGTTCCGCCATGACGGCGGTCTCGTTTATCCGGTCCATCAGGTCCGGCGTCTCACGGGCGGTCACGAGCCCCAGGTGCCGTGAAGGTAGCTCTATTACAGCCTGTTTGGTTAGATAGCCCGCGCAGTCCAGCCCGGTGTATTCCTTTACCGCATGTTTTATCAGCTCGTAGTGCCGTTCCCCGGACGCCCGGTTGACCAGCACGCCGCTTATGCCGCTGTCCGGTTTAAGCAGCTGAAAGCCCTTGACCGTCGCCGCCACGCTGGCCGCGCCGCCGGACGCGTCCACTACAAGCAGGACGGGCGTACGCGTCATACGGGCCAACTCCCAGGTGGAGCAGCGCATCCATGCCGCGTCCAGCCCGTCGTAATACCCCATCACGCCCTCAATAACAGAGATGTCGGCGTCGTTCATGAGCAGGCGCCGTATCTCGCCATCGTCCATAAGCCACGTGTCCAGATTGTAAGACGCCCGGCCGCATACCCGCCTGTGGAACCCGGGGTCGATATAGTCCGGGCCGGCCTTGTAAGGCGCGACGCTCAGGCCCCGCCTTTTTAGGCAGGCCATAAGCAATATGGACGCCGTGGTCTTGCCGCAGCCGCTGCCCGTGCCCGCTATGAGCAGCCTCAAGCGCGCACCCCCTCGATGCCGTACATGAGCGCGTTCACTATCGCCGCCGCCACATTACTGCCGCCCCTGCGGCCCATGGCGGCGATGCAGGGTATTCCGCTTTCCCACAGCTTTTCCTTGGCTTCCACTACGTTCACAAAACCCACCGGCACGCCTATGACTGCCGTGTCCGCGGGAATGCCAGTATTCTCAGCTATTTCCAGCAGAGACAGCAGGAACGTTGGGGCGTTTCCGCACACCAGAAGCTTTGGTCCTTCGATCCCAAGCGCTTTTTCCATGCTCACGAAGGAACGGGTCACGCCCCTTGCCTTCGCCTCTTTCGCCACGTCCTCGTCCGACACGAAACACAGCGCCTTCGAGCCCAGCCTGCACAGCGCGCTTTTGTTTATGCCCGCCAGCGCCATATTCGTATCTGTAATTATCGTCGCGCCGTTTTTGAGCAGACCATGTATGTATTCCACTATCCCGGGTGTGAAACGCATATTCTCCGCGAACGAGAAATCCGCCGTGGCGTGGATCACCCGCTTGACTATGGGCTTTATGTCCTCTTCAAGCTCAACCTGAAGTTCAGATTCTATTATCTCCATACTCCTGGCTTCAATGTCCATGGGCAGCATATTACCATTCGACCCCTTTCCTGGCAGGCAGTTTTTCAGTCGCATAAGGGTGTTTCTCAGCCGTTATACGGCTTAGATAATCGGCTTTTTCCGTCAGCCACATCGGGACTGCGCGCCCCGTGACCACGGTCTCGCCGGACGAAAGCGCCTTGTCTATGAGTTTTCTCGCGCCTTCCTCATCCACCATGTCCAGCGCCAGGGCGATGCCAAGCTCGTCCAGTATTACCGTTTCCGGCTGCCAAAGGTCGATCTGCGAAGCGGCCTCTTCCGCGAACGCCGTCTGATCGGCGCGGGCGGACGATCTGTCCTCCGGGCTCAGGCGCGACGTAAAGCCT
>JAFZLE010000292.1 GCA_017551645.1 Clostridia bacterium
ACCGTGGGCGGGTATTTCCTCGCCCCCGCTGCGCTCAGGCTCATAAAGACCCATGACGTGCTGATGGCGAACTCCACCCGGTACCTGCGCATCTACCTTGTAGGCGCGATACCGCTTTTGACCTACAACCTATTCCAGGGCACCCTGCAGGGGGTGGGCCAGAGCCGCCGGCCCTTCAAGTACCTGATCGTCAGCTGCCTGACCAACATCTGCCTGGACCTGCTGTTCGTGGGCGCCCTGGACTGGAAAGTGGCGGGCGCGGCCTGGGCCAGCGTGCTGTCCATGTGCACCTGCACCGGCCTGGCGCTCAGGCATTTCCTTACCACGAAAGGCGTCCACAGGTTCTCTTTCTCAAAGCTCAGGGTGGACATGCCCTCGCTCAAGCGCATGGTGAAGATAGGCCTGCCCAGCGGCTTCCAGTCCTCCCTGTACAGCGTGTCAAACATTATCATCCAGACCGCGTTAAACGGCCTGAACGACACGCCCCTCATCACCGCCTGGACCGCCACGGGGCGGCTGGACGGCTTTTACTGGGTCACCACCAGCGCTTTCGGCGTGGCCATCTGCGCGTTTGCCGGCCAGTGCTACGGCGCGGGCAAGTACGAGCGCCTGAAGCAGGCCATGAAAGTGTGCATGCTGATAAGCCTCTCGGTGACCGCGGCGATGTCCGTAACGCTTCTGTCCATAGCGCGGCCCGTGTACCGCATGTTCGTGGAGTACGAGACCACCATAGACAAGGCGATAGAGATAATGTGGTGCTTCGTGCCGTTCTACGTGCTGTGGAGCTACATAGAGGTCATGACCGGCACCCTGAGGGGCATGGGCGACACCTTCGTGCCCATGATAATCACCCTTATAGGCACCTGCCTGTTCCGGGTGCTGTGGATGACGCTGCTGGTGCCCGTGTGGCCAACCATCCCCGGCATAAGCCTGGTGTATCCCGTGTCCTGGCTGATCACCGGCACGGCGTTCACGGTGTACTTCCTGCGCAAGCTCCGCCGCGGCGTGATCTGAGTTTACAGAATATTCATAAAAAAATAATATATTGCGGCTTATTCCCCGAAGGGGTTGTGATAAAATATCACGGTTGATTATGCTAAAAGGGGGATGAGCGCGTGGAAGACCTGTCTAAGCTGAACGTCAGCGCCGGATTAAGGACCACACTGCGCGCCATAGCCCAGGGCAAAGCCGAAAAGGTGTACGTGGCCGAGGACGCGGATGTGTTCGTAAGGCGCCAGGTGGCGGAAGCCGCCGCCGAAAAGGGCGTGGAAGTGGAACGTGTCCCCGACATGAAGACCCTCGGCAAAGCCTGCGCGCTCCAGGTGAAATGCGCCTGCTGCGCGGTGCTCAGGTAGCCCGGGCGTAATCGCTTTCCACAGCTTATACTTCTTCCAGGGTTGCGGAAGCTGTATATATTTAGACCCTGTACTCATGGAGGTGTTTGAGTGCCTACAATCAATCAGATGATTCGTCATGGTAGGGAAAAGGTCACCAAAAAGTCCAATTCTCCTATCCTGCAGTCCTGCCCGCAGAAGCGCGGCGTGTGCCTGTCGGTTAAGACGCAGACCCCCAAGAAGCCGAACTCCGCGTTAAGAAAGATCGCGCGTGTCCGTCTGACCAACGCTATCGAGGGTACCTGCTACATCCCCGGCATCGGCCACAACCTGCAGGAGCACTCCGTCGTGCTGATTCGCGGCGGCAGAGTGCGCGACCTGCCCGGCGTGCGCTACCACATCATTCGCGGCGCGCTGGACACCGCAGGCGTATCCAAGCGTATGCAGGCGCGTTCCCTTTACGGGGCGAAGAGGCCTAAGAAGTAATTTAAGGCAAGCCGTTTTGCGTCCGAACCCGCCCGCCTTTGTTGGAACGCGAAGCCGGGAGCAATTAGGACGATAAAGCGGGTCGTTCAGGCCGCGCCAAGGGCCTGAAAGGACGTTTGCCCGTCACTGTTTAAGCTATCTGCCATATAAAGGGAGGATTTATATAATATGCCAAGACGTGGATTTATACCGAAGAGGGAAGTACTTCCCGACCCGGTTTACGGCACGGTTATCGTGACCAAGCTTATAAACCAGATCATGTACGACGGCAAGCGCGGCGTCGCCCAGAGGGTGTGCTACGGCGCGTTTGAGAAGGTCGCCGAAAAGACCGGCAAGGACGCCAACGAGGTGTTCGCCCAGGCTATCGCCAACATCATGCCCGCCCTGGAAGTCAAGGCCCGCAGAGTCGGCGGTTCCACCTATCAGGTGCCTGTGGAGATCCGCCCCGAGCGCCGTCAGACTCTGGCTCTCAGGTGGCTGGTAATGTTCAGCCGCAAGAGGGGCGAGAGGGACATGGCCGACAGGCTCGCCGCCGAGATCATCGACGCATCCAACAATACCGGCAACGCAGTCAAGCGCCGTGAGGATATGCACAAGATGGCCGAGGCGAACAAGGCGTTTGCCCACTATCGCTGGTAAAAAGCTCGAGACCGTCACCAAGCATAACCGCGCGGCATAAGGACGTTAACCACGTCCCTGTTTCCCGCGCGGTTTTTAATGTATTTAAGGCAACTGGGGCACAGCCCCGAAAGGAAATATATTCGTGGCAAGAACACAGGCACTGGATAAGCTGCGCAACATCGGCATAATGGCCCATATAGACGCGGGCAAGACCACCACCACCGAGCGCATACTGTTTTACACGGGGCGCACCCACAGGATGGGCGAGGTGCACGAGGGTCTGGCCACCATGGACTGGATGGAGCAGGAGCAGGAGAGAGGCATAACCATCACCTCCGCCGCTACCACCTGTTTTTGGCGCGGGCATCAGATAAACATAATCGACACTCCCGGCCACGTGGACTTTACCGTGGAAGTGGAGCGTTCGCTGCGCGTGCTGGACGGCGCCGTGGCGGTGTTCTGCGCGAAAGGCGGCGTCGAGCCCCAGAGCGAGACCGTGTGGCGCCAGGCCACCAAGTACGGCGTGCCCCGCCTGGCCTACGTGAACAAGATGGACATCGTGGGCGCCAACTTCTTCCGTGTGGTAAACATGATGAAGGAAA
>JAFZLE010000293.1 GCA_017551645.1 Clostridia bacterium
CGTAGACGGAACGGAGTTTCCGGGCGGAAAACACGAAATACCCGTCTGCCTCGGTTACTTTCGCGCCGCCGAAGATCGCTTTCAGCTTGTTGAAATACCAGTCGCGGCGCTTGGTCACCAGCATGAGCGTCCCGCCTATCTCCAGGCGGTTAAAGCTCTTTTCTATCAGTTTTTTGGCTACGGCAAAATCGCTCTGGTAAGGCGGGTTGCAGAGTATCGCGCCAAAGGCCCTGTCCGGCACCCCATCCAGCGCGTCGGACAGGTACACGGGGCAGTCGAGCCCGTTGGCGGCCAGGTTCTCCCTTGCGGCTTTGACCGCGAGAGGGTCGACGTCGCACAGCGCCACGTTTTCCTGCCCCAGGGTGAGCGCGAGGTAAATGCCCACCAGCCCGCAGCCGCAGCCCAGGTCAAGGCACCGGGTGCCGGGCGCGATGCGCGCGAGGGAAAGCATGGCCAGGGTGCCCCTGTCAGGATGACGGGGGGAGAACAGGCCGTCACTGCTTTGTATATCGATCCTTCTGCCGCCGATCTCGCATGAATACATTTTACCGCCTCCGCCAAGATTATAGCCGCTGCCGCCGTATTTGACAAGACTTGACCGGGGCTGACCAAACAGGTATAATAGCGAGGATGTTATGAGATTCACGAAAATGCACGGCGCGGGCAACGATTACGTCTATGTGGACTGTTTTCACGAGACGCTGCCCCTGCCTCCCGATGAACTGGCGATAAACATAAGCCGTCCCCACTACGGGATAGGCTCAGACGGGCTTATCCTTATCGAGCCATGCGAAGGCGCCGACGCGCGCATGCGCATATTCAACAAAGACGGTTCCGAGGGGGAGATGTGCGGCAACGGCATCCGCTGCGTGGCGAAATACCTGTACGACAGCGGCATAGCGCCCCGTGAGCGCATGGACATAATGACTGGAAACGGCATCCGCCGCGTGTGGGTGAACGTGGAAGGCGGCAAGGCGGTCTCCGCCCGGGTGGACATGGGCGAGCCGCGCTTTGAGCCTGAAAAGATACCCGTCAGAGGCGCAACTAACCGGATAGAACTGGACCTGCCCGGCAGGACGCTGGGATTCTTCTGCCTGAATACGGGCAATCCCCACGCGGTCACGTTTGACTGTTTGCCGGAAGGGGATGAGTTCGCGCTGCTGGGCAGGAGCGCCGAAACGCACGATGCGTTCCCGGAAGACGCAAACATATCCTTTGCCCGGGTCATGGACAGGGAGCATATCACGGCGCGCATCTGGGAACGGGGCAGCGGCCCCACGCTTGCCTGCGGCAGCGGCGCCACCGCCACCATGGTGGCTGCCCGCTTTCTGGGGCTCGTGGGGGACAGGGCGTATGTGAGCCTGCCCGGGGGACAGCTGCTTATAGAGTATGACGCGAAAACGAACCACGCCTTTATGACGGGAAACTGCGTAGAGGTGTTTACGGGAAACTGGGAAAAACAATAATTGGAGGGATCGGGCATGATAATGCATCAGCTGGACGCGCGAATCAGAAAGCTAAAGGCGGTGCTCACCGGGTTCAGGGTGCGCAAGACCGTTGACGTGGAGGGCATAGAGATATCCCCACGGGGCAAAAACGAGTTTACGCCCTTTGCCAACCGGGATTACTGGGCGACCGCGGAAGGCGAGAACTGGTTCGACTTCCGCTTTACCGCTACCGTCCCCGAAGGCTTTATCGGCCAGGTGCGCTTAAGCGCCGACACGGGCATGGACGGCTGGGAAGCCACCATGAGCCAGATGGTGGTGTGGGTGAACGGCCGCATCGAGCAGGCGTTTGATACCCGCCACCTGAGCCTTATACTGCAGGATGAGGCGAAACCGGGCGAGAGCTTCCGGATATTCATACAGGCGTACCATAATACGAAGCAAAACGGCGCGGGGCTGATGGTGCCGCGCATGCACTTCTTCCTGGCAGACTGGGCGGACGACGTATGCCAGCTGTATTACGATATAGACGTGCCCCACAGCGCCGCGCTGCTGGAATAGACCGATTCCAGAGACCGTGAGCTCACGCTTAAAACACTTTCCGACGCCTGCAACCTGCTGGATCTGCGCCGGCCGTTCTCTCCGGAGTTCCACGCTTCCATAAAGGCGGCAAGGGATTACCTGCAGGAGAATTATTACGATAAGCTCAAAGACATCGAGCCCGAATCCGTAGCCGACTGCATCGGCCACACCCACATAGACGTGGCGTGGCTGTGGGACCTGTACCAGACCCGGCACAAGGCGGTGCGCACCTTCGCCACCATGCTCAAGCTCATGCAGCAGTATCCCGAGTTCAAGTTCATGTCTTCCCAGGCGCAGCTGTACCAGTTCGTGAAGGAAGACCAGCCGGAGCTGTTCTCACGCATACAGCAGGCGGTAAAGGATGGGCGCTGGGAAGCCGAAGGCGGCATGTGGGTCGAGGCGGACTGCAACCTGTCCGGCGGTGAAGCGCTGGTAAGGCAGTTTTTGTACGGCAACGAGTTCTTTGAGACCGAACTGGGCGTGAGAAGCCGCATCCTCTGGCTGCCCGACGTGTTCGGATACAGCGCCGCGCTGCCCCAGATACTCAAAAAGAGCGGCATCGATTACTTCCTGACCAGCAAACTCAGCTGGAGCGAGTTCAACAAATCACCATACGACACCTTCAGTTGGAAGGGCATAGACGGTTCAAAGGTGCTGACCCACTTCCTGCCCGCGCGGGAATACGGCAGCCAGGACGACTACGAGCGCCACGACGATCTGCAGTTCTTCACCACTTACAACGCCATGCTGGAACCCAACCAGATAAAAGGCGGCTGGAAACGTTTCCAGCAGAAGGGGCTGGACAACCACTTCCTGGTCAGCTACGGTTTCGGCGACGGAGGCGGCGGCTCCACCGAGTGGATGATTGAGAACGCCCGGCGCATGAAGTACCCAGTGGCGGGCTGTCCCGCCGTAAGGCAGACCTTCGCCCGCGATTTCTTTGAAGCGCTGGACAAGCGCGTCTCCGGCGACAAGCGGCTGCCCGTATGGAGCGGCGAACTGTATCTGGAATACCATAGGGGCACCTACACCTCCCAGGGCAAGAACAAGCGCAACAACCGCAAGCTGGAATTGGCGCTCAGGGACCTGGAGTTCTGGCTGACCAAAGCGGGCGGCGAGTATCCCCAGGACGAGATGCGCTATATCTGGCGCAACATGCTCACCCTGCAGTTCCACGACATACTGCCCGGCAGTTCCATCCATAAAGTGTACACCGATTCGGACGAGATCTACGCCGACCTGTTCAAACGCGTGGACGCGCTCAAACAGGACGCACTTAAACGGCTGATGAAGGACGCGAAGGGAGACGTGGTATTGACCAACACCCTGTCTTCCGAAAGAAGCGACCTGGTATGGTTCGACGCGCCTGCGGGCGTGCGCGCTCTTAGAACTCTGGATGGGCGTGAGTTCGCCGCCCAGAGGGTGGAAAACAGATATCTGGCGTATGTGGAGGGCTTAAAACCCAGGAGCGCCACGCCAGTGTTCTTCGTGTACGGGCCCGAGGACTCTCCCCTGGTC
>JAFZLE010000294.1 GCA_017551645.1 Clostridia bacterium
AACCAATCAAGTTGAGGTACGATAAACTGTCAGCCGTGACAGCCCGAATCAAGCGTTCCTTGAAATGCCCAAAACCCCAATAAAATGGCGCTTTCTAGCTTACACACCTATCAGGTGCAGGTCGTGTCCTGGTATGACAACGAGAACTCTTATACTTCTCAGATGGTCCGCACCATCAAGTACTTCGCTGAGCTCAAGTAATAGAGTTTACCCGGCTTAAGGGTGGATTTCGCCCTATACAGGCTGCGGATCAGCGCGCTTCAGCCGGATCCGGCAAAGTACGGTTTATTGCCCCGCTTCTCAGACAAATCGTTTGAGTAGCGGGGTTTTTTTAGATTGGAAAATCTCTACTTGACAGATCTATTATAATTATGTTATAAAGTGTATGAGTTTTATCTTATTTGTTTATTATTTTCGTTTCCTTGCCTCTCGGAAGTATATGACCGGGACTCCCGGTGAATATAAAAGGAGGATGATCCATGAAACTGTCCAGAAAAATAGCCCTGCTGCTGACGCTGGTCATGCTGGTCTGCGCGATCAGCTTACCTGCCATGGCCGAAGATGTCACCATTCGCGTGGCGCTTTGGGACTACTCCAACACCGAATACTACAAGACCATGATCAACGGCTTCAAAGAAGCCAATCCCGGAATCGATGTAGAAATCATTGAATTCTCAGCCGCCGAGTATTCCGACACCATCGTGGTTAAAATGGCCGCTGAGGAAGACTATGACGTCATCTTCATGAAGGGCCTGCCCGAGATGGCCGCGCTGATCAACGGCGGCCGCCTCATGGCTCTGGATGAGCTGGCTGAAGGCTACGACTTCGCTCCCTACGGCGGAACCGAGAAGAGCCTGACCGTGGACGGTGTGCTCTACGGAATGCCTTTCCGCAAGGACAACAACCTGATCTTCTACAACAAGGACCTGTTCGACAAGGCGGGCGTTGAGTACCCCACCGACGGCATGACCTTTGACGAGTACGTTGAGCTGGCCAGGACCATGACCAGCGGCGAAGGCGCCGACAAGGTATACGGCACTCACGTACACACCTGGGCTTCCAACGTGTACCAGTATGCCCGCTTCTCTGAAGAGTACGTATACAACGACGCCTCCACCTGGACCGCGCTGATCCCTTACTACGAGGCGATCCTTGCGCTGCAGGAGGAAGGCTGCGTGCAGGATTACGGCGCGCTGAAGAGCGGCAACATCCACTATTCCGGCGTGTTCTACAAGCAGGAAGCCGCCATGATGCAGATCGGCACCTGGTACATCAACATGCTGCTTGAGAACGTTCCCAACGAGGACAACGGCATTGCGTCCTTCAACTGGGGCGTATGCTCCATGCCCAACAACTACGGCATCACCACCAAGAATGTTGTCGGCGGCATCACTCCCGTATCCATCGGCGCCTACGCCAAGCATCCCGAGGAAGCCTGGAAGTTCCTGGCTTACATCACCGGTGCCGAAGGCGCCCAGATACTGGCAAAGACCGGCATCGTTCCCGCCTGGGCCGGCCAGGAAGTGCTCGACATCTTCGACCACTTCCGTGACGATCATCCCAACGCGCCCGAAGGACTGAGCAGGTACATCAGCGGCTCCAACTTCATTATCGAGCAGCCTATGGATACCAACGGCAAAGCCATCGTAGCTGTGGGTGACGAGATGCATTCCGCCATCATGACCGGCTCCATGGGCGTCGAGGAAGCCATCGCCGAGTACTCCGCCAAGGCGATCGCCGCCGGCGCGTCCGCTGGCGAATAAGCCCTGACCCAGAATTCCCCACGGGGCATTCATGCGGGAGTCCCGAAACACTTCGGGGCTCCCGCGCTTATAAACTGAAATAGGATGTGAGCGCGTGAACGGAATCGAAAAAAAACGGCGGCCCGGCTCCAGGCTGCACTTAAAGCGCGAACTGACGGCTTATATGTTCATAGCGCCGAACTTCATAGGCTATATGGTGCTCACCTTCGTGCCCATACTGCTCTCGTTTTTATACAGTACGTTTGACTGGAACCTGGGCGTAAACAAGGTGTTCACCGGCATTGCGAACTTCCGCTACATGTTCCTCGAGGATCTGGATTTCTGGAAGGTCGTCTGGAATACTTTCTATTATACGATAGGCACGGTGCCGGTATGCCTGATCCTGTCCCTGCTCCTGGCGATGCTTATGAATCAAAAGCTCAGAGGCAAGGTATTCTTCCGCTCGGTGTTCTTTTTCCCATACGTGGCATCCCTTGTGGCGGTCGCCGTGGTGTGGATGGCGCTGTTCAATCCCGACAAAGGCCCGGTCAACGAGATGCTGATGTCTCTGGGCGTTAAAAACCCTCCCCGCTGGGCGGGCTCGGCAGAATGGGCAATGCCGACGATCATCGGCCTTACCATCTGGAAGCAGGCCGGTTATTACATGGTGGTGTACCTAGCCGCGCTGCAGGGCGTGCCTTCCGAGCTGTACGAGGCCGCGCGCATGGACGGAGCCAACGCTTTCCAGAGGTTCCTGCACGTGACCTGGCCGATGGTCACGCCCACCACATTCTTCGTAACGATGATGCTCATAATCGGCACCTTCAAGTCCTATGACATCATGTACGTTACTACCCAGGGCGGTCCGGGCGTCGCCACGAAGGTCTTGGCGTATCACATATACAATAACGCCTTCGTCTATATGAAGTACGGCTATGCCAGCGCGCTGAGCGTGTTCCTTTTCGCGGTAGTACTGATAGTAACGCTGATCCAGTTCCGCGGCGAGAAACGTTTCACCAATTATCTGTAAAGGGGGCGGCAGAATGACAAATATCGAGCATATGGCTCCCAGACGCATTGTCCCCTCCAAGGCGATAGGCAGAACGCTTTTGTATATCGCTCTGATCGCAGGCTGCGCGGTGATGCTGCTGCCCTTCGTGTGGATGATCTCCTCTTCGCTGAAGACAGAGTCAGATGTCTTTACATTCCCTATACAGTGGATACCTTCTGTCCCACGCTGGAAAAACTACCAGCTGATTTGGGAGAAGGTCCCCCTGCTCAACGGTTTCAAAAACTCGGCCATTCTCACGGTCTGCACGATGGTGCTGCAGATAACCACCTCCTCGCTGGCCGCATATGCGTTTGCCAAACTGGAATTCAGGGGTAGAAACTTCCTGTTTCTTGCCTATGTGACCACCATAGCCATACCCTGGCAGGTGTACATGGTGCCGCAGTACATAATGATGGCTTCCTGGCACCTGACCGACAGCCTGACCGGCATCGTGATAATGCACGCCTTTACCGCGTTCGGCGTATTCATGATGCGCCAGTTCTACATGGGCATACCCAACGAGTTGCTGGAAGCGGCGCGTATAGACGGCATGAGCGAAGCAGGCATATGGATACGCATAATGGTGCCCCTGTCCAAGCCCGCGGTTGCGACGCTGGCCATAACCAGCTTCGTGTTTGAATGGAACGACTTCATGGGACCCAGGATCTACCTGTCTTCCACCAGCAAGCAAACTCTGCAGCTGGTGCTGCGCCTGTTCAACACGCAGTATTCGTCCAACTACGCGCAAATGATGGCGGCCGCTACCGTCGCGCTGATCCCGGTGTTCATAATGTTTGTGTTTTTACAGCGCTACTTCGTGCAGGGCGTGGCGACCAGCGGTCTCAAAGGCTGATCCTTCTCACAGAAAAAGCGTAAGGTACGAACCCTTACGCTTTTTTCTTTTGCCCGCTGCGGGCAGCCAGGCTATTTTATGTTCAGCCAGCGCTCGCGTATCGTGTACGCCGCCGCCTTGGGCTGCCTCTGACGGGTGAACACGCCCTTTTTATTCCCGTTTACGCGCATGATGCCCTGCCCCGTCTGGAAATCCGCAAAGTTCCAGGCAAGCTCGCCCTGTATGGCGGGGTAGCCGGCGAACACCTCAAAGTGCATGCGCATATATTCCTGCTGGTATTCCTGGCTCCACATAACGCCTGGCAGCTTATGCAGTGTGTCCAGCGTGTCAGTGCCGAATTCCGTGAATACAAAAGGCTTGTTGAGCTTTTTCGCCTGCCACGCGTCCATCTCCTCGCGGAACATCCTTTCGGCTTCCTCCAGTTCGCCGCCGCTGATATACCATCCGTAATATCGGTTCAGGCAAATGAAGTCCATCATTTTATTGACCCTGCAGGCCGCAGGCGACGAAGATTTTTCCAGCGCACCGGTGAGCGGACGCTTCTGCGGGTCGAGCGCCCGTGCCAGCTCGAACAGCGGGGCAAAATACTTTTCCGCCAGCTCCGTGTACGTCTCGGCTTCGTTGAATATGCTCCAGGCGATCACCGACGGATGGTTCTTGTCCCTGGCGATGACCTCCTCTATCGCGGCTCTATGGTTTTTGCTCAGCGTCCCGATATCCGGGCACTCGGCGAAAAAGCCCTTTGCCTCTCCCCTGCCCGCGGTCAGGAAATTGGCTATGGAGCGCATCATGCCCACGGCAGGCACCTCGTCTATTATGAGGAAGCCCTCCTCGTCGGCCATGCGGTACCATTCCTCCGCGTATGGATAATGACTGGTGCGGAAACAGTTGGCGCCTATCCACTTAAGGCACTCATAGTCACGTTTGGCGATGGCGTAGTTGAAACCGCGGCCGATCATATCGGCGTCCTCATGCTTGCCAAAGCCCTTCAGGTAGACCTTTTCGCCGTTTAGCAGGATGCTCTCTCCCTTTATCTCCACGGTGCGTATGCCGGCTTTCGCTGTGTAACGGTCCGTGACCTTGCCGCCCTGCTTAAGCTCGATGACCACATCGTACAGATACGCGTTCCTGACCTTCCACAGATGGGCGGACGGTATGAACAGCGTGCCCTGCTCGCCGTCTCCCCGCGCTGCCACCTTACCCTCGGCATCGATGAACGCTATGCTGACCTCGTCTCCCCCGTCAGCCTCTATCTTATAATCTATATACGCGTCGCTGCCTTCCAGGCGGTAAACGAGAGAGTAATCCTTTATGGCGCACTTGGGCAGCTCCATATAATACACGCTGCGCTGGATACCGGAATAGTTGAAGAAATCGAAATAGCCCATACTGCGCTTGGAACCGTCCGAGCGCCGCACAGTCGTACCGCAGGGGATGTTCGTTTCACTCAGCTCATTGTTTGCCTTGACCGTCAGCCGGTTCATGCCCGGCACTACCGCAGAGGTGACATCCGCTACCACGGGCAGGAAGCCGCCTGTGTGGGAGGCGCACTCCACACCGTTCACGAAGACCCGGCAGGTGTGGGTCACACTGCCGAAGCGGATGAAATAGCGTTTGTCCGGCGAGACTTCTTTTACGCAAAAGGCGGTCTCATACCAGAAATCCCCGGCGTAATCGCGGCTGCGCGCGTCCGTGAACACGTCCGAGAAACTGGCCGGCACGGGCATTGAGATCGACTCCGGCAGTCCATTCTTCGGCCAGGCGTCCGCTTCGCCCCTGCTTTCGGGATCAAACTGAAAGCGCCACAGACCGTCCAGCAGTTCCGCGTGCCTTAGGTGGTTGTTTACGGGATACAATTCGGTATAAATGCCCATGTTGTGTCCTCCTTGATCATGTTTCTCGCTTTATGTCAGATAAACACTTACTATGCTCATTTAATGGCTGGCCGCATTCACTTTACCGTAAATGCCTTGCTTTCTATGGGATGCTCGGAATCGTAGGCCAGTATCAGCCTGAAATCGCCGGGCTCCACGCGCCACACGTAATCACGGCCCAGCGTACGCATGGACCTGGCCGATATGGTCAGGCAGACGCGTTTGGTCTGGCCGCTTTCCAACGGGTATTTGCCAAACGCCGCCAGCGCCATAAGCGGCTTGACCGTGCTGGAAGTCATGTCCCGGATATAGATCTGCGGAACCGCTGTACCGGGCGTGTCCCCGATATTGCTTATGTCGAATTCGGCGGTGATATCATCCCCCGCTTTTACAGTGCCGGCGGACAGTGACAGGTTGGAATACCTGAACTCGGTGTAGCCCAATCCGTAGCCGAAGGGATACAGCGGCAGGCAGTCCATTTCCACATACCTGCGCCCGCCGCCGGGACGGCGGGTATAGTGGCAGGGTATCTGGCCCACATTCTTGGGGAAACTGATGGGCAGCCTGCCGGAAGGCACGTTCAGTCCGAACAGCGTTTCCGCCACGGCGTGTCCGCCCTCCTCTCCCGGGAACCAGGCTTCCAGTATGGCGGAGATGTGCTCCTGCTCCCATACTATCGAGGCGGGGCGCCCGGTCTCAAGCACCAGCACCACCGGCGTGCCCGTCGCGGCGATCTGCTTTATAAACTCGCCCTGGTTGCCCGCCAGGTCCAGGCTCACGCGGTCGAAGTTCTCGCCGCTGGTGTCCTGGCTGTCTCCCGCGCAGATCACGGCTACGTCCGCTTGTTTCGCCAGTTCTATGGCGCGGCTGAAATCTTCTTTTGTTCTGTTGTAGCCGAACACCACCCGCGCGCCCCGGCGGTCGTTTGTGAATTCGATCACCAGGTCATATTCACGGCCTTTCACGAACTCAAACTCCACCGTGCGGTCGGCGTCTTTTTTCTCTCCCCAGCCGTCCAGTATCAGCCTGCCGTCCACGTACAGGCGCATGCTGTCCTGGGTGTTGAAACCGATATAGCCGGAAAAGCTTTCGTCCGGCACCAGTTTGCCCGTCCAACGCACGCTGAAGCAGTATGCGTCCACCTCGCTGCAGGGTTTGGACATGATCCAGTTGAACTCTATGCGCTGGTCGGTGCGGGTCATGACGGGCTCGCCTTCGAACTCCCGCCCGTTGTAATAGCGTCCCGTAAGGCCGGGTTTGCCGGTCTCGTCGCGCAATACCTTGCGGGAGAACGGGATCGCCGCGTCCCCCAGGAACTTGCAGCCCTCGTCGTACAGCACTTTTGTGTGTTCGGAGACCAGTTCCTTTATGCCGTCCAGCAGCGTGTCGCCGGTCTGGGCTGGGTCCACATAGTCCCCCAGCATGGACCGGTTCGCGCCCGGTCCCAGCACGGCGATGGTCTTTATATTTCTGTCCAGGGGCAGCAGCTTGTCCTCGTTTTTCAGCAGCACGATGCTCTCGCGCCCGATCTCGCGGGACAGCGCCCTGGGTTCGGGCGTATGCACGCATTTTTCCCTGCGATTCGGATCCACATAGGGCTTATCGAACAGTCCCAGCAGGAATTTGACTCTCAGCACCCTCCTGCACGCCTGCTCTACCACGCTTCTGTCCAGCCGCCCGCTTTCCACCAGCTCCTTCATACCGGTCTGCCACTCGTCGTGCGGGAAGTCGTACAGCTGCAGGTCCACGCCCGCCTCCAGACCCTGGGCGATGGCCTCCTTGCGGGAGCAAGCGGTGTAGTGGTTGTCGTACAGCCGCGCCACGGCGGTAAGATCCGAGCGCACGAAGCCTCTCATGCCCCACTGGCCCCGCAGCACATCAGTGAGCAGCTCGTGGTCGCTGGCTACGGGGATACCGTCTATGGCGTTGTAGGAGCACATGGCGTCAGTCGCCCCCGCATCTTTGAACGCGGCCTCGAAAATGGGCAGCGCGTCTGAGAACACCTCACGGCGGCCCATGGCGCAGGGTGCGCAGTTGAGCCCGCCCACCGGCGCGCCGTAGCCCGCGTAATGCTTGGGCTCGGACGCTATGGCGTCAGGCGCGGAAAGGTCGCCGCCCTGCAGGCCTTTGACCACTTCCCTGGCGAACTGGGAACCTAAGTAGGTATCCTCGCCGTAGGTCTCCTCCGTTCTGCCGTAACGGGGGTCGCGTATCAGGTCCATTACGGGGCTGTATGTCTCGTGTATGCCCATGGCCCGGGTCTCGGTGCCTATGGCGCGGCCCATCCTGTAGCCAAGCTCGGGATTGAAAGTGGCGGCCATGCCTATCTGCTGGGGAAACACGGTGCCGTCGGGGTGGCACAGGCCGTGCAGCGCTTCCTCGCTGAACAGGAAGGGTATGCCCAGGCGCGTTTTTTCGACAGCGTATCTCTGCAGCGTGTTTGTCTGCTCAGGGGTCATGCCGCGGCTCTGTATGCTTCCGCAGCTCATGCCGCGCAGCAGCGAATCAAGCTTCTCCATATCCACCGTTTCTACCCTGCCCCGCTCGTCGCGCTGCGTGAAATCGTGGCTGTAGTACTGATCCGTCTGCATGATGATCTCTTCCAGGGTCATGCGGGACATGAGTTCGTCGATTCGCGCTTCGATATTCATATAATACCCCTTCCGTCTGCCTGATATCCCGTCGTTTTACTCCGCCGGGTTAACGTGCACCATTATGTGCTTGACCTCGGGAAAATCCGTCTCTATCCGGTCGTGTACCCTCTGGGCGATATCGTGAGCCTGCAAAAGCGACAGGCTTCCGTCCGCCGATATTTCTATATCCACATATATTTTGCGCCCGAATTCCCGCGTGCGTATCACATCCACTCCCATGACGCCTTCCTGCCCGGCGGCGCAGGCGCGTATGGCGTTCTCGGTCTCGGCGTCACATGCGTGATCCACCATATTGTCCACAGCCTCGCGGAATATGTCCAGCGCAACTTTAAGTATGAACAGGCAGATGATCACACTGGCGATAGGTTCCATCACCGTCACGCCCAGCAGCGCACCGCCTATACCGATAAGCGCGCCGACGGACGACAGCGCGTCGGAACGGTGGTGCCAGGCTTCGGCTTTGAGCGCGCCGGAACGGATGCGTTTCGCGTTTATCCATGTGTACCAGAACATGCCCTCTTTGACCACTATGGAAACCGCTGCCGCCGCCAGCGCCAGCACGCCCGGCGCGGAAGAAGTCAGGTATTCGCCGCTTATCACGGAATAAAGCGCTTCCTTGCCTATGGAAATGCCCGCGGCGGCAAGTATGCCCGCGAGTATCAGGGACGCCACGCTTTCCATGCGCTCATGGCCGTATGGATGGTCTTTATCGGACTTCTTGCCCGACATTTTCACTCCCACTATCACGATGAGGCTGCCCAGCACGTCGGAAGACGAATGCACGGCGTCGCTGATCATCGCTCCGGAATGCCCCAGCGCGCCGGCGATAAACTTGAACCCTGCCAAAAGGATTTTGATTATAATGCTTATGGTCGACACCCGCGTAGCTGTCGACTCAAACGCCGTGTCTTTAATATCTGTTCCCATATCAACCTCGTAGTATAAAAAGCGCAGGCAGCAGACGTACCCGGTAACTGCTGTCCTGCGGAGATCTTCCACTGCCTGAAGGCCCGGGAAAGTGCAACCACCGCCCCTGCTCAGCCCGTACGCCTACGATTATAAGCCCCGGGGCAAACAATGTCAAGAAGCGCGCGAAGCTTGCCGGCATATATTGCTTTTTCATATTGCGCCCACGTAAGATTTAACTTGACATATATCTAATCAGTTTGTATAATGATTTTATAATCATCTAATCAGTTTGGAGGATATACCATGTCTGTGCTTGAAGAATACAACCGCGTACTGGACGCGAAAGCCGCCGAGTTCAGGGAAAAGGCCAAGGCGGCCCGTGCCCAGGGCGACGAACGCGCAAATTCCATCTGCCTTATGCAGGCGAGCATGCTGGGGGACATGCTGAAGCAGCTGGGCAGAGTCGTTCATGAAAAGATACGTCCCGACTTGCTGCAGAAAGAAGTCGATTTTCTTGAGCAGAATGCCGAGCGCATAAAGCTCACGGGAGATCTCGACGCCGCCGAGCGAGAGCAGATAAAGGCGCGGACCACCCTCTTCGCTCTTGAGACATTAAAGCGTCTGGAGGCGGAAAATGGCTGATTCACTTGCTCTTCTGAAGGCGATCGCCGACGACACACGCCTGAGGATCCTGCAGGCGCTCGACAAAAAAGACATGTATGTGGAGTTGCTCGCCCAACGGCTGCGCCTGTCGCCCCCCACGGTATCGTTCCATCTTAAAAAACTGTATTCCGCCGGGCTTATAGACAGCAAAAAGGAACAGTACTACACCGTGTACTCCCTGCGCAGGCAGGTGTTCGACCGTACGCTCAAGGAACTGCTGTTCGCGGGCTCCGGCTCTGACACGGAAGAACTAAGGGAAGAACTGTATAAACGCAAGGTGATCGACACCTTCATGCCCGGCGGCTACTGCGAGCGCCTGCCCGCCCAGCTGAAAAAGCGGCTCATAATCTATCGCCTGATATTCGACCAGTTCGAGCCCGGCAGGAGCTATTCCGAAAAAGAGGTAAACGAAACTATCAGCCGCCTGCACGGCGATTACTGTACCGTGCGGCGGGATATGGTGGACATGGGCTGGTTCACCCGCGCAAACGGTGTTTACACCTGCGAAAACGCGCTTTCGGACCCTATTTCCGCCGAAAACCGGAAATAACACGCGGGCATACGGATAAGCCCGCCCAAAGGCTGCGGAGCCGTTGACGCGGTTCCGCAGCCGTTCTTATCTCCGCCGCCCGCCGGATGTTGCTTTTGGCACCAGTTTGGTATATAATGATGTTGGGATATTACAATGACTGGAGTGATTTATATGATACAAGTCATCGCCGGCAACAAGGGCAGCGGCAAAACCAAGCGGCTTATAGACATCGCAAACGATGCGCTCAAAAGCGAGCACGGCCTTGTGGTGTTCGTAGACGACGACAAAAGGTACATGTACGACCTGCGCCACGAGATCCGTTTTGTGGACGCCGGCGAGTATCAGGGTGTCAGAGGCGCCACCACCGACGTGTTCCTGGGCTTTTTGAGCGGCATGCTGGCCGTCAACTACGACATAACGCTGGTGTGCGTGGACGCCTTCCTTAAACTGATCAAGTCCACCCCCATAGAGGAGACCGAAGGCTTCTTCTCCCGCCTTAACTCTCTGGGCGAGCACTCCAACGTCAGGTTCGTGCTGAACGTAAGCTGCGATATAGACGCCCTGCCCGCGTTCATAAAGCAGTACGTCATCTGACGCCGGACATCAGGCATGATATTATCCAATCCGCACACGCATTCCGACTACGTGGACGGCAAAAGCCCCGCCCGTGACAGCGTCGAACAGGCGCTGAAACTGGGTTTTGTTTCCTTGGGCTTTTCGGAGCACGCCTACCAGCCCGTGATAGACCCCGCCTGCGGCCTGGTCAAGGATGTAAGACAAAAGTATATAAACGAGATCTACGCGCTCAAAGCAGAGTATTCCCCCCGCATACGTATCTGGACGGGCCTTGAGATAGACCGCATGTCCCCGGATACCGGCGAGGGGCTCGATTATTTTCTGGGAGCGAATCACTATCTGACTGCACCGAACGGGGATTACGCCGGTGTGGACGGCAATCCGGACAGGCTGGAAGAATATGTCAGGACATACTGCGGTTCCGACTGGATCAGGGCGTGCGGCGAGTATTTTGACGGCCTCGTCAGCTGTGTCCGGGCCAAAAAGCCGGATATCGTGGCGCATTTTGACCTGATCGTCAAGTATAACCGCCACAGTAACTGGTTCAGGGAGGATGAAGCGTTCCTGCGCCTGGGCCGCATGGCCATGGACAAAATCATTCCCCTGTGCGACCTGATCGAAGTCAACACCGGCGGAATGGCCAGATCCGATCAGCCCTGCCCCTATCCCGTACTGCCCCTGCTGAAATACTGGCGTCGCCTGGGCGGAAAAGTCATCCCCTCGTCAGACTGCCACTATTCCCCGCTTTTGGACGCGTACTTTCCCCGGGCGGAAGAGTATATGCGCCAGGCCGGCTATGACAGCTATTATATTCTGGGCAGGGGCGACACATTGTTCGAAGAAGTGAGGCTGTAGGATGTTATCTTTCGCTAAGCTTAGGCAGGCAGTGGATATGCTCGCGCCGGCGCACATGCCCATGGGCGACGTAAGGGTATGGGAGGACGGGCGTGAAGTATTCTCTTACCATACCGGATTCCGCGACGCGGACAGGCGCGTCCAGATCACCGGGGAGGAGATCTATCCCGCCTATTCCATGACCAAACTGCTCACCGCCGCGCTACTGCTTCAGGCGCTGGACGAGGGCATAGTGCGGCTAAACGACCGCCTGGCGGATTACATACCCGAATTCGGAGAAATGAGCGTGCGAGAGATAGACGGCAGGCAGGTTTCCGTAAGAAAAAGCCGTACGCCCATAACCCTTCTGCACCTTATCACAATGACCGCAGGGCTGAATTACGACCTGAATCTGCTTAAAAAGCTGCCCACGGTCGCGAGCGTCAGCCAATTGGCGGCGCATCCCCTGTCCTTTGAGCCGGGCAGCCACTGGCAGTACAGCCTGTGCCACGATGTGCTTGGCGCGGTGCTGGAGCTCGCTTACGGAAAGAAGCTGCGGGACCTGTTCAGAGAAAGGTTCTTCGCTCCCCTGGGGATGGGGCACAGCTGCCTTCTGGGCGAACTAAAGGACCTGTCCCCTCTCACGCCCCAGTTTAAGGCCGCAAAGGGCGGCTACGTCCCATGTGCGACCAACACCGGTTTTACTCCCTGCCCCGAATCCGATTCCGGCGGCGCAGGGCTGGTGTGCACAGCGGGAGACTACGCGCTGTTTTTGGACGCTTTCGCATCCGGCAGGCTCGTGAATGGGAGCATCGTCCCGCTGCTTGAACAATACGCCCTGACCGGCGCCCAGGCTGCCGACGTATCCTGGCCGCAGCTCAAAGGCTACAGCTACACTCTGGGCATGCGCATTCCCGCCGAAAGCGGCGTATACGACTTTGGCTGGGGCGGCGCCGCGGGAGCGTACGCGCTCATGGACTTTGACAGAAAGACCAGCCTCACATTCTTTACCAATCTGCTGGGGGGAGACGAGGTGCTCTGCCATTTCTCCCTGCGGGATGCGCTGTATGAATGCCTGAAAAACTGAATGCTGTCCG
>JAFZLE010000295.1 GCA_017551645.1 Clostridia bacterium
GAAAACCTCCGAGTCAAGGGAGAATGTCCGTTTTCTTTGTGCTTCCAGCCGGGCCCTGTCCAGATACGCCTGGAGGATGTAGGTCGCGGCCAGTTTGTCTATTACGTTCTTGCGCGCTTCCCTGCGCATTCCCGATTCCACGAGCACCTTTTCGGCGCTTACGGAAGTCAGCCTCTCGTCAAACAGTTCCACCTTCAGGCCGCTGCGTTCAAGCTCGCCGCAAAACTCCCTTACAGCTCCCGCCTGACGGCCTTCCTGGCCGCTGAGCAGTCTCGGAAGCCCCGCGACCACGTGATCGGTGCCGTATATACCGCACAGCTCGATCACTCTTTGCACGTCGCGATGAAGGCCTTTGGTGAATATCGTTGCTACACCCTGCGCGGTAAGACCCAGCGGGTCGCTCACAGCGACACCGATTCGCTTTTCGCCAACGTCAAGTCCCAGTATACGGGAAGTCATTTCCCGCCTTTTTCCAGCCTGTCCACGTATACGCGCACAAGTTCCTCTACCAACTCGTCCCTCTCGACCCTGCGTATGAGCGAACGGGCGGAGTTGTGGTTGGTGATGTAGGTGGGATCACCGCTGACTATATAGCCTACCAGCTGCATGATCGGATCGTGGCCTTTGGCCTTAAGGGCGGAATAGACGTACCTTAAGACTTCGCCCGCGTCTTTAAGCTCGTCCATATCGTTCATAAGCTGACCGCCCCCCATTGTTTTGATTATTGTACCACAGTCGGACAATAAAGTCCATACCGCTTTTGTCAATATAAGCGCCCGAGTATAAAATTAACAAACCGCGCCGGCAGAAACCTGCTTACAAACAGCAGCAGTCCGTATTTTGGCCCGATGCATTTGAGCGGCGGCGGATTTCGGCGCGTGGCGGCCCTGACCACCTGCTTTGCGGCGTACGCGGCGCTCATGCCGTTGATCTCGTCCCTCTCCATTGCCGCTACGCCCTTTTCTATACGTCCGGAATATATGTCGTCGCCCCGGTTCTGCTTCTGCCGGCTGCCGGTAAAGCCCGTTTTGATGTCTCCCGGCAGCATCACGGCGACTTCTATTCCCAATGGCTTCACTTCGTTTCTGAGCGCCAGCGCGTAGGCGGTAAGCGCCGCCTTGCTCGCGGAATACCAGGCCTGGAACGGTATCGGGAACGCCGCGGCGGCGGACGACACGAACACTATCCGGCCTCCCCCGCCTTCCCTCAGATATTTAAGGCAGGCGCGGGTCACATTGTCCGCTCCCAGCAGGTTGACCCTGATCAGGCGTTCGGATTCCTCCGCTTGGGTAAACTCCACGCTGCCGCTTATGCCAAAACCCGCGTTGTTGATCACCAGGTCGATGTGCCCGGTCTTCTGGTATATGAGGTTTACCGCCGTTTTGACTGTGTCTTCATCCGAGATGTCGCAGTTGATGTGGTTGACGCCTTCCGCGCAGCGTTCCCTGCGGGACAGGTCCCACACCTCCATATCCATTTCCCTGAGCAGCTTCGCGGTCTCGTAGCCTATGCCGCTGCCCGCGCCCGTTACAATGGCGACCAGTTTATCGCTTGGCATCATGTTTCACCTGCCGAATAATGATGTATTAATTGTACATTATAATGCCGCCCGTGTCAAATACGCATTGAAATATGTTTATGTTTTTTCGCAGGTTTACACGCGCGGGGTTTTGTGGTATAATGTTTTTATGAAACGTGTGTTTTGCGTTTTCCTGGCCCTGATAAGCGTATTCTGCTTTTTACCGGCGCAGGCGACAAATCAATCATACACATTGCCGTATTGGCATACCGGCGCGCTCACTCTGCCTGAGGGCGTAGTGCTTGTGGAATCCGGCGCTTTCGAAGGCATCCAGGCGCAGTATCTGGTGATCCCCGAAAACGTGGAAAAGATATGCTCCGGCGCGTTTCCCGGCACTTCCCTGCCGGAGAAGATAGCCGTGTGCAACCCATATACCATTCTCGAAAGCCTTTGCTTCGGCATGGGCAACGGCACAAGGGAGATCTGGGGCTTCAACGGTTCCACCGCCCAGATCTACGCCAGCCAGCACAACTTCGTGTTCAAGAAATTCACCACCGGCATAGACACGCTGATGGCTGAGATCGCCGCGCAGGTCGCCACAAACACGGTGTATGTGCCCGGCCAGACGGATTGCGTATGTTTTGCCAACATCTGCTACTGGAACGCGATGCACATAAACCTGCCTGACGACTGTCTGCACATGTATTACATGAACGTCGGCACGCATATGTCTAGCCAGGGGCTCTATCCCGTCAAGATCACGGACTACCATCAGCTGCAGCCCGGCGATGTCATTTGCTGGAAGAGCGAGGGCGGCAGCACCTGTACCCACGTGGGGATATACGTCGGCGCGGGATATCCAAAACGCCCGAACGCCGGCTATTATGGCAATGTGTATTACTCCGCAGGCGTGTTTGCCGAGTCTTCCCAGGGCTACAAGCATTACAGGTACAACATAATTCCCTTCAACAATCCCGGAGATTATTACTGCCGCAATTTCATGTGCGCGTGGCGCATTTTGCCATAGGAGTAACAATGCCGCTTATTCTGCCCGAAGATCTGCCCGCAAGGCTTATACTTGAAAACGAAGGCATTTTCAGCGTAAGCAAGGACACGTTTGTCCCTTCATGCCCCCGCATCAGCGTGGGCATACTTAATCTTATGCCCACAAAAGAGGCTACGGAAGTCCAGCTTTTGCGGCTGCTGTCCGCGTCGGCGCTGCCTGTCGAGGTCACCCTGCTCAAAATGGGATCCCACGTCACTAAGAACGCCTCTCCCGAGCATATGAGCAGGTTTTATACAACGCTTGACGACGCGCTCAGTTCCGGCAAACACTTTGACGGCATGGTGATCACCGGGGCGCCCGTAGAAAAGCTGGATTACGCTCAGGTGGACTACTGGACCGAGCTGACCCGGCTCATCTCCTGGTCAAACACACACGCGCGCTCCACCTTCTATATCTGCTGGGCGGCACTGGCGGGGCTGTACGCGAACCTCGGGATAGAGAAAGTCGTGCTGAATAAAAAGATCGTGGGCCTGTTCCAGCATGAGACCTATATAAAAAACAGC
>JAFZLE010000296.1 GCA_017551645.1 Clostridia bacterium
GACGAGATCGAATACATGGTAAAGCAGGGCTGCGACGGCATAATCACCAATTATCCGGACCGGGCGCTGAAAATCATACGGGAAATCGGTAAATGAGAAGAAACAGGTATTACAGAAAATGGCTCAGCGGCGACCGCGGCATCCTGGTGCTCATCGCGCTGCTGGTGCTGGCGTTCCCCGTGGGCCTGTGGCTCATGTGGAGGGAAGCCAAGTGGAAGATCTGGCTTAAGGCCCTCATCACGACTGCCTGGACAGGCATAATCGTGCTGGGGATAGTGGTGTTCACCACCACTTCCTTCGATTACGACCAGGGCAGCATAATCGTGACAGAGCTGGTGAACGACAAGCGCATGCTGGCGCCGCTGCCGCCGGAGGACCTGCCGGACACGTCCCAGCTGCTGAAAAGCGCCAGCGAGACCAGCAGCCTTATATCTCTGCCCACGCCCACGCCGGTGGCTACCCGCGTGTACTGCAACGACAACGGCAAGTATTACCACCTGGCGGGCTGCCGTTACGTGTACGCGCACACGCCCAAGGTAACGCTTAACCAGGCCAAAAACGCAGGCAAGACCGCCTGCCCCATATGCAAGCCTCCCAAAGAGGAGACTTACGGGCAGGAATAACACGCGAAGCGGCGGTAAATATACTTAAGGGGAATCGGACATGAACGATCATTCCAAAGGCGCGTTCACTCTGCCCGGAGAGGCAGGATACGAGGAGCTCACCCTGAAGATGGCCGAAAAATGGGGTGCGGACGTTATACGCGACTCTGACGGTACAAAGCTTTCGGATGAGATCACCCGGGCGGGCTACCGCATATATTCCACCATCTGCATCATAAGGGAACACAACGCGTTCGCCCAAGCGCATCCGGACGCGCAGCAGCAGAGCTTTCTGTATTCCAAGCCCGCAGTCGCTTTAGGCGACAGGCTGGAAATACGGCCTCTGGAAGGGTATTTCAACGAGCAGTTCGAGATAAACGATTCTCCTGAAGCCATGGAGTACTGGCAGGTGTGGGACAGGACTGTTGGCCGCCTGCTGGGGAATGACGAGTGGGAGTATTCGGAAGGCACAGTGACGCTCAAAAACTGTGTCCCGTTCCACAGGTATTCGGTCTCCTTCCTGGCGTGGCGCGTGTGGGAAGAGATAAACATGTACAACCACACCACCAACCACTGGACCAGCGAGCACCTGCGCCAGCTGGACCCCAGGCACCCCGCGGCCTGGGAATACCTGCAGCAGTGGCTCAAAGACTGGTGCGAAGCCAATCCCCGGACGGATGTGGTGCGCCTGACCTCACTGTTCTACAATTTCGTATGGATATTCGGCGACGACATGCGCTTCCGCAGTCGCTTCGTGGACTGGGCGAGCTACGACTTTACCGTGAGCCCCGCCGCGCTCAAGGTGTTTGAAGAGGAATACGGCTACGCGCTGACTGCCGAGGACTTTATAAACAAGGGCCTGCTCCAGGCTACCCACCGCCCGCCCACCAGGGCGAAGCTGGATTACATGGACTTCATACAGCGTTTCGTGGCCGAAAAAGCCAAAGCGCTGGTGGATATCATCCACGCCTACGGCAAGCAGGCGTACGTGTTCTACGACGACAGCTGGGTGGGCATGGAGCCCTGCGGAAAGTACTTCCCGTCCATAGGTTTCGACGGGCTCATCAAGTGTGTGTTCTCAGGCTTTGAATGCCGCCTGTGCGCCCTGGCCAAGGTGGATACCCACGAGCTTCGCTTCCATCCGTACCTGTTCCCGGTGGGGCTGGGCGGGCTGCCCACCTTCTCCGAGGGCGGCGAGCCGGAAAAAGACGCGCTGAGCTACTGGCTGCACGTGCGCAGGGCGCTGGCCAGGCAGACGGTACAGCGCATAGGCTTGGGCGGCTATCTGCACCTTACGATAGGCCAGGACAGATTCAACGACCTGATAGCGGACATCGCCCGGGATTTCCGCCGCATAAAAGCGTTGCACGAGGGCGGCGCACCGGCAAAACTGCCCATAAAAGTCGCGGTGATGCACTACTGGGGCAGCCTGCGCTCCTGGACCCTGTCGGGGCACTTCCACGAGACGGATAAAAACATACTCATCCACATAAACGAGGCGCTCTCAGGGCTGCCGGTGGACGTAAAGTTCGTAAGTTTTGATGACGTGAAGCGCGGCGCGCTGAAGGACGTTGACGTGCTCATCAACGCGGGCCGCCAGGGCGACGCGTGGAGCGGCGGCAATGTATGGCGCGACAGCGAGCTGGTGAGCGAGGTCACCCGCTTCGTGTATGAAGGCGGCAGTCTTATCGGTGCGGGAGAACCTTCCGCCGCCGACGGCGGCGATACGCTGTTCGCCCTGAGCCACATGCTTGGGGTGGATATGGACAAAGGCCAGTATGCCTGCCACGCTTCCTGGCAGTTTGAGGCGCAGAGCGCGCCTTTCCGGGTAGCCGAAGAAGCGATAGGGAAGACGGACGGCATCCGTGTCACTTCCGGCGACACGCAGGTGCTGTTGGAAAAAGAGGGCGTGCCCGCGCTCACCCTGAACCGCTTCGGAAAAGGCAAGGCGGTCTATATGGGCGGCTTTTCCTACAGCCCCGCCGCGGCGGACATGCTGCTGGATATACTGAAGTACCTGTGCGGCGCCGACGGTAAGGGAGCCGGCATGGCGGACGATCCCATGGTCGAATGCGCGTGGTTTGAAAAGGGCCGCACGCTGCTGGTGATGAACAACGCCGATACCCGGGTGACGACAAAACTCTCCTGCCCGGCGGGCAGCACGGAAGCCACGCTCGAACCGTTTGAGACAAGATTTGTGGAAATGTGACCACCTGCCGGATCGGCATAATAAAAACAGCGCCTCACCGTATTTGAACGGGAGGGGCGCTGTTTTATTCTTCATTCTCCTCAAGGAACCGGTTGAACAGGAACATTTTGTAATCGTCAAGGCTGAATGCCCTC
>JAFZLE010000297.1 GCA_017551645.1 Clostridia bacterium
GGATGCGAGGGCATCGGCGTGCTGATAGCGGACAGCTGCCTTTTCCAGCGGCTCTGCCCGTCCGGCCCCGAAACGGGTAACAAATATGCCGAGAAAGGCAAAGAACATCTGTTTTCAGGGTTTTACGGGCTTGCCTTGCCGCTTCTTAAAAGCGGCCTCCGTGTGCTTCCCGTACAGATGGACAACATCGCCAGATTTCCGGATTATCTGAATCCATACAGGCTGCTGGTACTGTCATACGAGTTTATGAAGCCCGAATCTCCCGCCTGGCATCTTACTCTGGCGCTGTGGGTGTTGTCGGGCGGCACGCTCGTAGTGGTTTCTGACATGAGCGATGATTTCCATGCCGTATCGGGCTGGTGGAAGACCCAAGGCTATTCAAACGCCTATGAACACCTTTTCCTAACGCTGGGGCTGGATAAAGACCTTGCTCCCGGCTTTTACAGTGTCGGGCGCGGCAGCGTTGTATTTATACGCGAGCATCCTGCCGCTTTGGCCTATGACAGCGAAAAGGCAAAGTCATATATCGAATCGACCGTCAATGCCATGCATGCGGCTGGTATCGAACACTCGTTCAAAAACTATTTCGCGCTGAAACGCGGGCCATACCTTATCGCCCACGTTCTTGACGGCGTTTCAGGCGAACCCTTCACCGTAGACGGCAGGTATGTGGACCTGTTCGATCCGGGCCTCGCTGTCAGAAACGGCATTTGCTTAAGACCCGGCCAAAGCATACTGGCCGCGGATATCGACGCTTACGCGCCTGTATTCTGTCTGATATGCGGCGCCGGGCGTGTGGAAAACTATGTATTTGACAACGGAGTCTGTACTTTCACAGTGAAAGGCCCCAAGGGAAGCCGGCTGGTCCTTCGCTTCAAAAGTCCCTGGCCCGCTCTTGTGCAGGGCGCGGAAACATATGAATACGATCCGTTTAGCGGTACGCTGCTGCTCAGGCTGACGGGGTGCGACGATGGAAAAGCCGTTCGCATAGAGCTGTAGTACGGTCATCCGGCAGCTCAGTTTACAGGGTTTCCTGGCTTTGTGAATGCTGACAGTACGGATAACGGCAAAAAGCCCGCGGGATCAAATGATCTCGCGGGCTTACTATTATTTGGAGCTATAACGGTTCATCGCCTTACGGCTCGAGGAAGACCCACATCACAGGCCGTACTCCAAAGATGTCCGTATCGGGATGGGCTCCGGGGTTGACGTAGGCGTAACGTTTTGCATCGATGGAGCGCAGCCAGTACCAGCAGGCGGCTATGCCGTCTATTTTCACGTCCTCGAGCTGCGGTGTCCCGTTTGCCACCGCAAAAGCGGTCGGAGCGCAGAGCTCCCAGCTTGTGTCTATCAGGTACTTCATGGATTCTGACCAGCCGAATACGAACACCTTGTCCATTGTGTCTGCACCGGCGTCAAAGCCGTTTTTCCCTCCGTTGTCGGCGGGCACATTGCTCAGGACGATCATGGCCTGTTCACCTTCAGTGAAAGCGCTTTTATAGAACTCATCATTCAGCCAAAGCCTCAGCAGGCTGTCCTCCCAGTTAGTCAGGGCACCTTCATATTTGTATTGCATGCAGTCCAGGGCATAGCGGCTCATCAGCAGATAACTGCCGTCATCCTTTTTGTCCATGATAATCCACTCTATGGGTTCTTTGCCGTTTGAAGCGACGTTGTCCTGCTCGTATCTGCCAAACAACACGGTATCGCCTATTTCATACGCTGCCGCGACCGGGCTGTAGTCCTGCTTTGCATACGGGTTAGACACAGGCATAAGGTATATCACTTTGGCTTCGCTGCCTTTTTCGTATGTGAGGCGCAAAATTCCGTCCTGCTGCAGCTGCAGCGTCACCTTCGCGCCGTCCACTTTCGCCGTGAGCGCGCCGTCTTTAAGGCTGAACTCGGCTATCTGCCGCCCGAACAGCTGTCCCGCCAGGGCGGCTTTGCCGTTCTCTATGTACAGGGCGGTGTCGTCGCCTACGGCAGATGAAAGGATCACGCTTCCTTCTCCCTGCGCGCGGCGCATAGCGGGCCGCTTTGACGCTGTGCCGACTGAGCCGCCTACCTGTGTAAACTGGGCGCGCCACCAGCCGTTGAACGTCTCCGTTTGCGCGTCAGCGTAAACTTCGGCGGGAGTGTAGGTGACGGGCTGCTCCCGCAGGAACGTCAGGCTTACGGCGCTCCAGATGAGGGCGGAGTCAAGGGGCAGCAGGGGCGCTTCATTGCCTTCCAGGTATAGCATGCCGTCCTTTATCTCCCAGGCGCCCGAACCGCCCTTGCCTGTGCCGGGGAACTCCAGCGTGTAGGCATCCTCTTCCAGTGTGAGCTTTACGGTAAGTCCCTGGAAGGAGGAGTACCATTCGCCCCGGATCCGCTGCTCAAAGGGCACGGGCATCTCGTAATACTCATAGCTCTCCATATCTATCTCGGGGATTATTACTTCCTCCCCAAGGGCAAACGCGCCTACAATCAGCGTCAGCGCCAGCAGTATCGATAACAGCTTCTTCATATGTAACTCCTTTCGGTTCACGGACGTGTTTTAGTCTTCGTTCATTCTGCGATAGAATTCAGTTGATTCACAACTGTTGCCGATCGCATCTGTTACGACTGCATAATATACTGACGCACGTGTATCCGCCTTATTACTTGGAGACGCTATAATATAGTTTGCGTCAAGATCATATTCTAATGCTTTAAGTTTTTCTTCAGAGTAGATCGTGTCCGTAAAATATACCATATCGGTAGTCTCAACGCCATAGTCTGTCCACTCACCATATTTAAGGAATACTGTTATATTATACGGCGCGCATCCACCTTTAAAAGATAACTCGAATCTCGAAGTATTACTCCTCCTTATCGTTTCTTTTACCCCGACGAAAACGAGTTCTTCGCCTACCGCCACGATGTCGCTGCAGGTAGACTTGCCTGTGAGCGAATCTGAGACCACGCAGCTGTATATGCCCGTTCTATAGTCGGTCACTCTTCCTTTCGTTTCCACGCCCATCGGTTTCCACTCCCCGAGACCGCTGATGAGATTGCTCTTTTGCCAGTAATACCAGGCGTAGATTATCCCGCTGTTGTCTCCCGTGCCGGATATGGCGTAGCAACTGAGCGTGAAACCGTTTTGACCCGGCTTCAGGACTACTGA
>JAFZLE010000298.1 GCA_017551645.1 Clostridia bacterium
CTTCATCGACCCATTGAACGCGGGATTGCCTTCGCTGGGCAGGCACAAGCTGCGCACCGGCCCCCGAGCGGAAGAGCATCTGTACAGCCCCAGGGTCATCCATCTTTTGCAGCAGGCGGTATGGACGGACGACCGGGCCAAATTCGACGAATACGCCGCTTTGGTGGAAAACGACGGGCCCCGCACCATACGCTCGTTGCTGGATTTCCGCTACGACCTGTGCAATCCCATACATCTGGACGAAGTTGAACACGTGGAGCAGATCGTAAAGCGTTTCAAGACCGGCGCCATGTCTTACGGTTCCATATCCCAGGAAGCGCACGAATGCATGGCCCGGGCCATGAACCGTCTGGGCGGCAAGAGAAACAGCGGCGAGGGCGGCGAACTGCCCGAGCGTTTCGGCACGGAGCTCAACTCCGCCATCAAACAGGTGGCGTCAGGGCGTTTCGGCGTGACGCGGGAATATCTGCTCTCCGCGAAAGAGATACAGATCAAGATGGCGCAGGGCGCGAAGCCGGGCGAAGGGGGACACCTGCCCGGCGCCAAGGTGACCGAAAGCGTGGCCAGGACGCGCTGCTCCACACCCGGCATATCGCTTATATCACCGCCGCCGCACCACGACATATATTCAATAGAAGACCTGGCGGAATTGATCTACGACTTAAAATGCGCCAATGAGGATGCCAAGGTCACAGTCAAGCTGGTCTCTTCAACAGGCGTTGGCACCATAGCAAGCGGAGTGGCCAAAGCCGGAGCGGGCGGCATACTTATTTCCGGCGGCGAGGGCGGCACCGGCGCGGCACCGCTGTCAAGCGTGCATCACGCGGGACTGCCCTGGGAGATCGGCCTGGCCGAAACGCATCAGGTGCTGTGCCGCAACCGTCTGCGCCAAACTGTGACGCTGGAGACAGACGGCAAGCTTATGACCGGGCACGATGTTGCGGTGGCGCTGCTGCTGGGCGCGGAAGAATTCGGCTTCGCCACTGCGCCGCTGATCACCATGGGCTGCCGCATGATGCGGGTGTGCCATTTGGGAACCTGCCCATTCGGCGTGGCTACCCAGAACCCGGAACTGCGCAAACGGTTTACGGGTAAGCCCGAATACGTGGAGCGTTTCATGCGCTTTGTTGCCGCTCAGTTAAGGGAGATCATGTCCAAACTCGGCGCGCGCACGGTGGACGAGCTGGTGGGTCGCAGCGACCTGCTCAAAGTGAAAAATGACCCGCGTATAGACCTTTCCGATCTGATCGGCTTTGCCCGGAACACACATTTCCATAAGGGTTCTGAACACGATTTCAGCTTGCACGAGCGCGCAGACGCGCGGCTCGTACAGGACCATGTACGTTTGACCACCGCCGACCGTGCCTTCGGGACGCTTCTGAAGGGTCCCAGTCATATCCAGGCGCAGGGCTGCGGCGGGCAGTCCTTCGGCGCGTTCCTGCCGGAGGGCCAGAAGATCGCGCTGTACGGTGTGGCCAACGACTACCTGGGCAAGGGGCTTTCCGGCGGCACGCTGGCCGTCTGCCCGCCCACCGATGCGGTATGGGATCCCAATGACACGCTTATAGGCAATGTCGCCCTTTACGGAGCGACTTCGGGATACGCTTTCGTAGCCGGCATGGCAGGTGAGCGTTTCGCCGTGCGCAACTCGGGCGCCTGCGCGGTAGTGGAAGGCGTGGGTGACCACGGCTGTGAGTACATGACGGGCGGCAGGGTGGTCGTGCTGGGGCCTGTGGGTGACAATTTCGCCGCCGGTATGAGCGGCGGTATCGCCTGGGTGCTGGACGAAAACGGCATGCTGGACGGACGGCTGAATACAGGCCATGTAAAGGCGTATGCCGTCACGGAAGAGCTGGCGGAAGAACTGAAAGAGCTTCTCAAAGCACATCTTGACGCCACCGGTTCCGAAAAAGCCAAGGCCATGCTCGCTGATTTTGATTCGTTCCTTCCCAAATTCAAGGCGGTCATTTCCGACGAGTACCTGGCTTATCTGAGAGGAGCGTGACGGTATGGGCAAGATAACAGGCTTTCTCGAATATCCGAGGACAGAAGACCCGTACCGCAGCGCCGATATGCGGGTACGCGACTATGAGGAACTGCATACGCCCCAGGGGCGTGACGCGCGTCTGAAGCAGGCTGCCCGATGCATGAATTGCGGCGTGCCCTTCTGCCAGTCCGAGTACGGCTGTCCGCTGAGCAACCTGATCCCCGAATGGAACGAGCTTTTATACCGCGGGCGTGAAAAGGAGGCGCTGGAACGTCTGCTTGAGACGGCGCCTTTCCCTGAATTTACCGGCAGAGTGTGTCCTGCACTGTGCGAGAAGGCCTGCAACCTGGCGGATGAAGGCGTGACCAACCGTGACAATGAACTGTACCTTATTGAAACGGGTTTTGCAAAGGGCTGGATAAAGCCAAGGATCCCATCTTATCGCAGCGGCAGGCGCGTGGCGGTGGTGGGCAGCGGGCCTTCCGGTCTTGCTTGCGCGGACCTTTTGAACCGGCTGGGCCACAAGGTCACTGTTATCGAAAAAGCGGACCGTCCCGGCGGGCTGCTTATGTACGGCATACCCAATATGAAGCTACCCAAGCAAGTCGTGCAGCGGCGCGTAAAGCTTATGGAGGCAGAGGGGATAACGTTTTTGCTGAGTACCGAGGCGGACGTGCGGGCGCTTTATGAATATGATGCCGCAGTGCTGTGCGGCGGCGCCCGAAAGCCGCGCTCACTTAACGTGGGAAACATAGGCGCGGAAGGTGTATGCTTTGCGGTCGATTATTTGACTGCCGCGACAAAGGCAGTCCTGTCGGGTACCGAGTCTCCCGCTTCCGCCGGAGGCAAGCATGTTGTAGTGGTTGGCGGAGGAGATACGGGAAACGACTGCGTGGGAACGGCGATAAGGCAGGGCTGCGCGTCAGTCGTGCAGCTTGAAATGATGCCCGCTCCTCCCTTGCACAGGACAGCTGGCAACCCCTGGCCCGAATGGCCCCGTACGCTGCGGACGGATTACGGACAACTGGAGGCCATGGATAAACAGGGCCAGGACCCGCGCGTATACGAGACCACCGTACAGCAGATCGAAGTGAACGCGGAAAATGCAATAAGATCGCTGACCGCAGTACATTTGTCAAAGGACCCCGAAGGGCGGCTCGTGCCGGTGCCGGGTTCGGAAAGCCGTATGCCCTGTGAGCTGCTGCTCATAGCGGCGGGTTTCGTGGGCTGCGAAGACAGCACGCTGACGCGCTTTTCTCTGACTGCCGACAGGCGCGGCAGGCTGCTTCCCGCGGACGGGACGCATCATCTGGGCGGGAAACTGTTTTCCGCCGGCGATATGCGCACTGGCCAGTCGCTGGTGGTGCGGGCCCTGGCGGACGGACGGGCGGCGGCTAAGGAGATAGATGTTTGGCTAAAAAAATGATATGGGCTGACGTTTGAACTGATACCCCGTTTCTGGTATAATATGGCCGTTTCTTATGATCGGCTGGAAATACATCTGGAGGTTTATCGGAAGTGATGGCGGTAAAAAAGTATATATTCGTGACCGGCGGCGTGGTGAGCGGGCTGGGAAAAGGCATCACGGCGGCATCCCTGGGGCGGCTGCTCAAGGCGAGGGGACTCAAAGTTGCAGCACAGAAGCTCGACCCGTATATCAATGTCGATCCCGGCACCATGAGTCCTTACCAGCACGGTGAAGTGTACGTGACGGAGGACGGCGCGGAGACAGATCTGGATCTCGGGCATTATGAGCGCTTCATAGACGAGGATCTGAACAAGTACTCAAACCTGACCACAGGCAAGGTGTTCGCAAACGTGCTGCATAAGGAAAGGCAGGGCGGATACCTGGGCTCCACGGTGCAGATCATACCGCACGTTACAGATGAGATAAAGCGCTTTATATACCGTGTAGGCGAAAAGACGGACGCCGATGTGGTCATAACGGAGATAGGCGGCACGATAGGCGACATCGAGAGCCAGCCGTTCATAGAGGCTATAAGGCAGATAGGGCTTGAAGTGGGGCGCGAGAACGCCCTGTATGTGCACGTGACGCTGGTGCCGTACCTGAAAGCCAGCGGGGAGCACAAGTCCAAGCCTACACAGCATTCCGTAAAGGAACTGCAGGGCATGGGCATAAGCCCCAACGTGATAGTGCTGCGCGTGGACGAAAAAATAACCGACGAAAGCATATTCTCCAAAATTGCTCACTTCTGCAATGTAAAGACAGACTGCGTTATCGAGAACATGACTTTGCCAATACTCTACGAGGCGCCGCTTATGCTGGAAGAAGCCGGCTTTTCGGCCATCGTGTGCCGTGAGCTGGGCATAGACGCTTCCGAGCCGGATCTGACCGAGTGGCGCAGCATGGTGGAAAAAGTGCGCCATCAGAGCAAAACGGTCAGGATAGGGCTTGTGGGCAAGTACGTGCAGCTCCACGACGCGTACCTGTCCGTAGCGGAAGCGCTCAGACACGCAGGCTACGCGCTGGACGCGAAAGTGGAGATAGAATGGATCAACTCTGAGGAGCTCACTGAGGAAAACATCGCTGAGCGCCTGGGGAACGTGCAGGGCATCATAGTGCCCGGAGGTTTCGGACCCAGGGGGATCGAAGGCATGATACTCACCGCGAAATACGCAAGGGAACATCATGTGCCGTATTTCGGCATCTGCCTGGGCATGCAGACAGCGGTCATAGAGTTCGCCCGCGACGCCGCGGGGCTTAAGGACGCGAACTCCCATGAATTTGACGAAAACAGCCCGTATCAGGTGATCCATTTCATGCCCGACCAGAACGACGAGATCGCCAAGGGCGGCACGCTGAGGCTGGGCAAATATCCATGCGTGCTTAGACCCGATACCGTTATAGCGCGCTGTTACGGCGGTACCGAGATAAGCGAGCGCCACCGTCACCGCTACGAGTTCGCCAACGAATACCGCGGCAAACTGCAGGCGGCGGGGCTGTGTCTTTCCGGTCTGTCCCCGGACGGGCGGCTGGTGGAGACTGTTGAGATACCGGACGAAGAATTCTTTGTGGGCGTGCAGTTCCATCCGGAGTTCAAGAGCAGGCCGAACAAACCGCACCCTCTGTTCATGGGCTTCGTAAAAGCGTCTTTGGACAAATAGGGTATAGTACAGCTCAGAGATCGTGATCGGAACGAGAAAAACGGATAAACAATGTGCCCGGCGGGAACCCGCCGGGCACTTGTCTTGGTATCAGCTAAAGCTGATTATTTGTTGGCAAACCACTCGTTGGCTTCGTCATGGAGGGTCTGTCCGCCGGCAGCCATGTAATCGGCTACGTAGGCATCCCACTCATCCAGGGGCTTCTCGCCGCGGATGAAGGCGATGTACGCTTCGTCTCTCAAGGTCTGCAGGTCAGCCAGCAGCTTGCCTTCGGAGGGCAGGGTCACGCTCACAGCGTTCAGGATGTAGCTGTCGTACTGCGGGAGCACGAAGTACTTATAACGGTTGGCGATGGCCGGGCTGTTATAGAAGGCCAGGTTGTAAGCCAGCTCGCTGTATGCGCGGTCGGCGCCGTAAAGGCTGCGGCAGCCCCATACGCCGACTTCGTTCAGAGCGGCGTTGTCCATCGTGCGCTCGAGGACGCCGTCTGTATCGGTGTAGTGCTCGCCCTTGATGCCCCAGGAGGCCAGCATATACAGCTCGTCATCGGTGGCGAAGGCATTCATGATCTTGAAGATGGTGGCCAGCTTCTCGGGATCATTCTCCAGCATCTTGTTGTACACGGCGCTCTCGCTTACGGCTACCGCGTAGTCGATGGCCCAGCCGTAATCGCCGTCGGGGCCGGCCGGCCAGGGCGCGTACACGAACTTGGCGTCGGGACCGTTGACTTCCCAATAGGTCTTGGCAACGGGGCCGCCCTCGTCATTGGGGCCGGTGACGCCGGCGAGGCGGTAGTGGTCGATGGAAGCGTTGGCGGAAGCACCGTACAGACCGTTGATCAGGCCTACGGAAGCAGCCCAGTACTGGCCCTCGGCGCGCTCGGTGCCCTTAACGAACTCGGGATCGATAACGCCGTCGGCGTACAGATCTCTGAGCAGCTCAAGGACGGTCTTGCTCTTGGGAGATACATCGGCGTTGATCAGCTCGCCGTCTTCCTCATACCAGTATGAGGAACCGTTGATAAAGCCGTTGTACATGCCATATGCGCCGAAAAGGGCTTTAATGGCGGTTATGGAGAAACCGTAGGTATCATCTTCGCCGTCCTGATCGGGGTCCTCCTTGGCGAAACGGGTCATAAGGTCTACGAACTCGTCCACGGTCATGGGCAGTTCATCTTCGGATACACCCAGATTCTCCAGCCAGTCGCCGCGGTAGATCAGAGTCTTGTAGGGCATGCTGCCGTCGGGCTTGAGGGAGGGAACGATCACCATTTTGCCGTCTTTGGTGGCGTTCTCCAGCCACAGGTCAAACTGGCTGGCCAGCTCGCCGTTCACACAGCCGGATTCGATGAAGTTCCATACATCGGGGGCGTTCTCTTTGAAGAAGTCGATATCCCAGGAAGCGATGACGCCCTGATCATAGTAGGTATCGAGCTTGTCCAGCGCCAGGAACACATCGGGGGCGTTGTTGTTGCCGTCGGCGTCCGGTACCAGACGGGGCGCCAGGATGTCGGAGTAGTCGCTGTACTCGATGTACTCTACCACGATATCCACGTTGATGCCGTGCTTTTCGAGCAGCATCTTTTCCACGGCGGGAGTGATCACGTCCTTGGTGTCATCGATGGGGCCAAACATATAGCCCGCCACGGTGATCTTCATGGGTGCGTCTTCAGCCATGGCGAAGGGGATGGCGGTCATGACCATCACTATCGCCACAAGCAGACTGAGAAGCTTGCGTGTCATGTGTTGTTCCTCCTTTGTAATTATGTCAAGCGCTTTGCGCCTAACCTTTTAATGAGCCCACCATGATGCCCTTTACGAAATACTTCTGCAGGAAAGGATATACGCAAAGGATAGGTATGGTGGCGACGTATATACTGGCGGCTTTCAATCCCGCGCTGGATATCTGAGGCTCGTCGTTCACTGAACTGGAAGCGGTGCCCAGGTCAAGCTCCTTGGTGCCGGTTATGATTATGTTCCTGAGCACCACCTGCAGGGTGCGTTTATCGGAATCTGAAATGTATATCAGCACGTCGAACCAGGCGTTCCAGTGGCCGACTGCCAGCCACAGGGCTACGGTGGCGAGTATGGGCGTGGACAGGGGCAGTATGAACTGCCAGAATATGCGCATGCGCCCCGCGCCGTCTATCATGCAGCTTTCTTCTATCTCTTCGGGCAGGGACTGGAAAAAGTTGCGCATGATGGTAAGGTTGTAGGCGCTTATAAGTCCCGGCAGTATCATGGATGCGTAAGTGTTGGTCAGCCCCAGGTTCTTTACCAGCAGGAAAGTGGGTATCAGGCCGCCGGAGAAGAACATGGTGAATACGATCAGAAGCGTCCAGAAAGTGCGGTGGGGGAAATACTTCTTGCTCAGCACGTAAGCGCCCAGCGCGGTGAACATAAGTTGTACCGAAGTGCCAACTATGGTACGGAAAAGGGTGTTTTTGTAACCGATCCATATGTAGCGGTTCTTGAACACCCGGGAGTAGTTATCGAACGTTACTTCCCTGGGCACGAACAGGAGCCCGCCTTTGGTGGCTACGGCGTTGGAGGACAGGGATATGCTCAGCAGGTGCAAAAAGGCGAACACTATGGTCAGGCTCAGAAGCGCCAGCAGCGTGTAGATTATCACGTCCCCAAGGGTGAATCTTTCCTTGCGCATACGATCCTCCCTTTACCAGATGCCGATGCCGCTGATGGCCTTGGCCACAGCGTTTGTGCCGGCCACCAGCATAAAGCCTATCACGTTTTTGAACAGGCCGATGGCGGTGGAGAGCTTGTAGTTCCAGTCGACGAGACCCACGCGGTACACATAGGTATCTATTATGTCGCCCGTTTCGTAAACGGCGGATGAGTAGAGATTCAGCAGCTGGTCGAAGCCTGCGTCCAGTATGCCGCCCAGGCTGAGTATCAGCATTATGGTGATGGTGGGCAGGATGCATGGGATCGTTATATACCTGACCCGCTGGGGACGCGTCGCGCCGTCGCAGATCGCGGCCTCGTACAGTGTGGGGTCTATGGAGGAAATGGCGGCCAGATACAGGATCGAGCCCCATCCGACGCCTTTCCATACGTCGGATATTACTACGGTGCCTCTGAAGTAGGTGTTGTCCAGCAGGAAAGGCACGGGATCCTTGCGGCCCAGGCTCTTGAGCAGACCGTTGACCGCGCCGTTGTTGGGGGAGAGCAGCTGGCTCAGTATACCGGCCATGATTATCCAGCTCAGAAAATGGGGCAGGTAGCTGATGGTCTGTATCACGCGCTTGTAGCCGCTGTGGCGCACTTCGTTGAGCAGCAGGGCGAGGATTATAGGCGCGGGGAAGCCCACACACAGCTTAAGCACGCTGATTATGAGCGTGTTGCGGATCGCGCGTATGAAGAAACGTGTGCGGAACGCGTCCACGAAGTTGGCGAGCCCGACCCACTCACTGCCGGATACGCCCAGGCCAAGCTTGAAGTCCTTGAACGCGATCACTATGCCGCCCATGGGTATATACTTGAATATGATAAAATACGCGATCACGGGCAAAAGCATCAGGCACAGGTCCCAGTACTTTATGTAGCCCTTGAATTCCCTGAGGGCAGGTGAAAGCTGACGTTTTGCTTTCAAAGCGCTGGTCATGTCATGCCCTCCTTTCGATAACAATAATGATCGTTGACGAACTGCCTTACGCCCCGGCTTCTTCCATGGCGATCTCGCAGAAGCGCTGTAACCGCGGCACGTCGTACCTTATGGTCGAAACGTCTTTGAGTATCATTTCCAGAGTCTTTCCGTACCTTGACGCGGCGTCTATGGTGCGGCGGATGTCAGTGCGCACGGTGGCCTCGTCAAGAGCGTCGGTCGCCAGAAACGCGGGGTTGGGCTTGTTGCTCATGATAATGCTTTTCGGCAGTTTCTCGGCGAACGCTTCCCGGTGGCTCCAGGGGCTGCAGGAGATCTTGCGCACGTTCGGGAGCGAGCTGACCATTTCCATACGGTCGTCCAGCCGGTCGCAGCAGCCATAGTAGATATTCTTGAAAAATGGGAACACGCGCCGCATGTACGCGCACTCGAATTCCTGCGTGACTTTGGGAGACACGGAGGTAAAGGGCTGCGCCAGCCCGAACGCCCAGCCGTTGTACGTGATGCCTTCCCGGTCGGGAGTTTCTCCGGGCATGTAGGTCTGAGAGCAATGGCAGTAGTTTTCGGCGGTGTCGTATATTTTCAGGCGGTTGTACTGCTCTATCTCAGCCATGTACGTCCCGACCATGCGCTCCATGACCGCATGCATCATCTCGGGACGGTCCATCAGCTCTATGTACAGGTTCTCCACGCCCATCCAGTAGGCGATATTGTCCCACGCGCCCAGGTGCATGACGGGCCCGGTAAAGCGCCAGGGGATGATGCCGGCAAACAGGCTGTCGGCTTCCTCGGTCACCCGGGCTTCGGTGTCGGGGTCGGGGGTAATGACGGGGTCTTTTATCTTGTCGATATCCTCGGGTTCGCACAGCACCGCTTCCATGTGCTGGCTGGCCACGTCGCCGCTTTTGTCCAGCTTGAGCTCGGTGACCTTGCTGGCGATGCCACGGCCGGTATTGAAATAGGGGCGGGGGAGCTTGACGTAAGGATCGACCACCATGTCGGTCTTAAGGTTTTCCGCCTTCCAAAGTTCCCGGCGAAGCCAGTTTTCCACCCAAGCCCAGTAAGCGTCTTTTATCGTTTCGTGGCCGCGCACGCAGGCGGGATCGAGTTCGTTCCACGGCAGCTGATCCACCAGGAACATCGGACGCTCGCCCTGAAGCGTATTGTGGTGCTCCCAACGCGCGCGCCGGCCTTCGGCGGTATGCCTTGCGGCGATCTCACCCAAGCGCTTTGCCAGATCCCGGAGCAGGCTTTTTTCAGCCTCAATTTGCGGCATAAACAACCTCTGAGCATCGATTATGAGCAATTTGCAAACAATATGTAAATTTGCGTTAAACTGCATTAAATTAATAATACAATTATAATCATCATGGCGCTCTATTGCAAGCGCTATTTTGCCTGAGTTGGGAATATTTAACTAAATTAACTGAAACTACATATAAAACCCCGGTCGGGAGACCGGGGCATGAAACGGTGAGCGCCTACAGCTCCATCCTGTATGCGGCTTCCTCGGCTTCCAGCTTTTTGAGCCGGGCTTCCCATTCGGGATCTTGTGCCAGAAGGCGCACGGCAGCACGGGCGGCGTCCACAAAAGCCGGGTCGAGCCCTGCCTTGCCGTACCTGAACAGGGGACAGACCGGGGCGGCGCGGCGGTCCATACGAACGTCCCATTCACCGCGCTTGACGGAATAAAAAGGAGAAAGGGGAAAGATCCTGCATAAAAACGGGCGATGCTGCCTGTCGCAGGGAGAAACGCAGTATATGGCGCTGACCTGCGTTTGAGTTACCGGCATAACGGCGGGAGAAACGCTGCCCCAGGGCATTTGTACCTGTTCTTCACCCGGCAGGAGCCACACGAGCGAGCCGAATTCACCTTCGTCCTTGCAGCAGGCTGAGGCACACAGGCTGCCGCAGTCCTGCCTTAGGGGAGTAATGTCTTTAAGCAGTTCAAGGGCGCGTGAAAGCTTTGTGTCCACGGTCATCACCTCGCAGGGATAATAGCACAATTCGCCCTGCGGGTCAATAAAATGGCGCATCTGTGTCCTGAAATATTGACAATTCCGCTCTATTGGAGTAAAATACAGATTAAGAATATAACATAGGCATATTGTGGTCTTTGAGGTGAGACGGTTATGAACAGTTTGCAGATGCGTTTCCCGGGCGGCAGGGTAAAAGCGTTCACAATGAGTTACGACGACGGCGTGGAGCAGGACGTAAGGCTTATTTCCATAATGCGTTTCCACGCGCTGAAGGGCACTTTTAACCTGAACTCGGGATTGTTCGCGCAGGAAGGCACGGTGTATCCGGAGGGTCAGGTGCACAGAAGGATGACCCTGGCAGCCTGCCGGAAGGCTTATTCCTCATACCCGGGCTGCGAAGTCGCGGTGCACGGCTCCGAACACGGGTACTGGGACCAGCTGCCGGAAGGGCCCAGGACGCTGGACATAATACGTGACAGGGAAGCGCTGGAAAAAGCGTTTGACCGTACTATCCGGGGCGCGGCCTACCCGTTCGGCGCATATAACGAAAAAGCCATCGCGGCGCTGGAATCATGCGGGATAGAGTACTGCAGGACCACAAATTCCACCCACGCGTTCAGTATTCCCGAAAGATGGCTGGAATGGCATCCCACCTGCCATCACGCCGACCCGGCGCTCACGGAGCTGGCGGACAGTTTTCTGAAAGATAAAACGTCAAAAAAACCGCTGCTGTTCTACCTGTGGGGGCACGCCTACGA
>JAFZLE010000299.1 GCA_017551645.1 Clostridia bacterium
CCAGCGAGTGTTATTTTGACATAACTTCCGGGAACACTGTATCGGACGGCGGGCAGTCGGAGTTTATGGACCTGTATCTTGACGTGGTGATCGCCCCTGACGATCCGAACGTGTATTATCTCGACGCGGAGGAACTGGAAGGGGCTTTTGAAGCGGGTGAAGTGACCCAAAACCGAAAAGAGCTCGCTTACGCGTCAAGAGATGAGCTCATTAGGAGCGTCCGTTCCCACAAACAGGAGTTTTTCGCCTGGTGCTCCGAGACCAGAAAAGAACTCTCAAAGCGGCTAAAGAAAGTTGAGGACATATGATAAACACGATAATGCTGGACTGCGGCGGAGTAGTCACGTACCCTCTGACGGGAGAATGGATGATGGCTCCCGGGCTTGACGAACTCAAGGCGAAATATAACTTTACCATAGACGAAGAGCGCGCGAGGGAAGGGCTGAAAAAGAATATCCACTTTGTGGACGAAGGTCAGCTGATAACCGGGTTTAAGCACGAACTGGAGTGCCGGATCCGCTTTACGAACGCCATGAGCGAGTATCTGGGCGTCAAGCTGGAAGAAGCGGACGTTATGAAGATGGTCAGGTTCCAGACCTATGACGACAGCAAGTACCAGCTGTACGAGGACTCGATCCCGGGCGTCCGCCGCTTGAGCGAAAAGTACCGTGTGGGTTTTGTGTCAAACGCCATGCCTTCCATGATACGCGCGCTTATAAACACGGGCTTGTGCGATGAGCTGTCGTTTTTCACGGTGAGCTGCCTGATAGGCTGCCAGAAGCCGGAAGAAGGGATATTCCTTAAGGCGCTGGAGGAAGCCGGCGCGAAGCCGGAGGAATGCGTGTTCGTGGAAGACATCGGCGCCAACCTGTTTGCCGCGGGGCGGCTGGGCATACGCCAGATAAGGATGATGCGCGATCATTACCTGACCTGGGCGCTGCCGGATTTCGAGTGGCACGGCGCGGTGGCTCACGATCTTGCGGAAGTGGAAAAACTGGTGGAGGCGCATAACCTCGGCGAAAAGGAAATCCCCCTGTGCACAGAGTAGAGAACCGCCCCCGGTCGGAAGGCAAAGTCTGCGCGTTTACCGGGCATCGCCCGTCCAAGTACCCGTTTATGGCGGACGCGGAAAGCGAGGATTACAGGCGTCTGGAGGCGCTGGTTTTATCGCATATCATACGTATCGCGAACGAGGGCTTTTCCCATTTCATTTGCGGCGGAGCGCTGGGCGCCGATATGCTTTGCGCGATGCAGGTTATACAAGCTCGGCAAAGCCTGCCCGGGATCACATTGGAACTGGCGCTTCCCTGCCCGGAACACTCCGTAAAATGGCGCAAAGCTGACAGGCAGGCGCTGGAACGCATAAAAGACAAAGCGGACATCATAACCACCGTGTGTCCGATGTATACCGAGTTTTGCATGAACGAGCGCAACAAATACATGGTGGAATGCTGTGATACGCTTACAGCCATATTCGACGGCACAAGGGGAGGCACGTGGAACACGGTCAAGATGGCGCTGGACGCGGACAAACACGGCACTGTGATAGACCCGAAGACTTTTGCGCTTACGGAGTTCTGACAGCGTTCAAATATCTTTATCGCATTTGATAAAAATCGCTTGACAATACCGATGCCCGCGAGTATAATAAACAAAGTTGCTAAGGCGAAGGGGCATGGTGTAATGGTAACACGTGGGTCTCCAAAACCTTTGTTGAGGGTTCGAATCCTTCTGCCCCTGTAGAAAGAAGCGTTCTTGAAAAAGAACGCTTCTTTTGTTTGGGTCCGTCGGTGCGGAGGGCGGTATAAAGCCTACAGCCTGTAGCCGATGATCTCGTACGCACCGGCGTTTCCGAAACCTACGTTTCTGTTCCCGTTTATCTCTATGCCGTGGTCGACAAAGCGTATTCTGAGTGTATCCTCAAACGGGGTACCTGTATAGCAGATGTGTATGAGCAGCTCATTATCTGTACGCGCCGCGCGCACGGCGGGGCGGGAATTGTATCTGGCAGTATAGCCTTCGCCGATTTCGAAACGCGTGCTCTGCCACGCATCTTTGCAAAGCGGGATCCCGTTGCGGGAACCGCCGATGATAAGACATACGGAGTTTTCATTAACTTCAAGTGTGTCAGCGCCGAATATGTTGTCTTTGCTCAGGCGGTATTTACCAAGCCAGGCTTTGTCCGGCGCGGGCGCAGCGACGTCTTCGGGCTCGTCTTCCCACATGGCGGGAGTGGCCGTGTCTTTCAGGCGGGCGCTTAAGTCCGCGGAAGGATCCGCTTCCCTGTCTACGGCGGGCAGTATGTTTTCCCAGATGGAATTCAGCACCGCGCCCATATCCTTGACGCCGCTGTTTATGGCGATGACCATATCCTGGTCCGGGCACACGACGCAATACTGGCCGAATGCGCCGTCTCCCCTGAAAACGTTATCAGGCTTGCACATCCAGAACTGATATCCGTAACCCATTCCCCAATCCGAATCCCCGCCCGTGGGCGAATTATCTGACCAGGGCGTACGCGCGTCACGTATCCACTCGGGGCCAAGCAGCTGTTTTCCGTTCCACTTGCCTTCCTGCAGGTAGAACTGGCCGAGCTTGGCGATGTCTTCTACGCGCACGTTCAGCCCGTATCCGCCGGTAGCAATGCCTGTGGGAGATTCCTCAGTCCAGATATCGTCGCTCATTTCCAGGGGCTCGAACAGTTTTTCCCTAAGATAATCCAGCAGCTTTCTGCCTGTCACCTTCTGCACTATGGCGGAGAGCATATACGTGGCGAAGGTGTTGTACATAAAATGAGTGCCGGGCTCGTACTCTATGTAGCTGTGCAGGAACGCCTGTTCCCAGCAATCATCCTGGCGGGTGGCTTCGACCTTATGTCCTGTGTTCATGGTGAGCATGTGCTTAACGGTGATCTTCCGCATGTTTTCGCAGGGCGGATTGGAAAGCAGCTCCGGGAAAAAGTCTATGAGCCTGTCGCTCGTCTTTATAAGCCCGTCCTGCGCCGCGAAACCCACGGCGGTAGACGTAAAGGATTTGCTCAGGGAAAACAGGATGTGCTTGCTGTCCTTGCTCCAGGGGGCAAAAGATGCCTCGGTTATGACTTTTCCGTGCCTGAGGATCATCAGCGCGTGCATGTGCAGGCGTTTTTCACGCATGTCGTCAAGAAACCTTATTATACCTCTGCTGTCGACTTTCGCTTCTTCAGGGCTGATATGCTCAAACATATGCGATCCTCGCTCTCTTTTGTGATTTAGTGTGGTCTGTCTCAAACGGCTGTGATATCAAGATTGTATAATGGCGCTCATGAGCGTCGTAAATAGACGTCAATACCAGATCCTGCAATGGTCCCCATCTAGATCGTATTCGGCTATCCTCTCAGCGGCGTCGTCGATATCGCACCAGCAGTACCTGACTTTTTCATCCTTCACGCCTTCTTCATCGGAGTACGCGTAGCTGTAAACGATACTTAAGCTGAAATCTTCTCCGACGACTTCGATGGATAAGTTCGTAAATGCTCCGTCACTGGCTTTGGCAGGAATGATCGCGTACACCGCGCTGTTGCCCAGCAATCCGTATACCTCGTACTTGGCTTTGGGCAGACCTTTTACGGGGAAGAATACGCCCCCGGTTGCCCTGTCGGCTTGGAACAATTTGTCCATGAGGATGCTGAACAGGCTGTTTGCCAGGTTTTTAAGGCTCTCCTTGTCGGAGATATCCGCGGCCACCGGAGCCATCCGGGGATTGAACTCGAATTTTCCGTCCACCATTTTCATAAATGCGGGCAACGTTTTTATGCTTTTGTAATCGAACTCCGCAACCGTATCCGCCGGGGCGGAAATGAATGGGTCCGGCAGCAGAAAATAGCGCTCGGTGACGGTTGCGAGACTGACGTGTATCCAGCCCGTCGTTCTGTTGTTCAAGCGGATCTTATACCAGTCGGGCACTTCCGCGAGCAATTCGTATTTCTGGCCCTGTGCCGCGCTGCCAACTAATGATGCGTTATATGAAGCCTTTGATCGTACGTTGGCTGTTTTTATGATGAGCACTTCGCCTATGGCAGTCTCTTCCGATGCGGCATACGCGCAGAGTGATACGGCGATGGAGAAAGTCAGGGCCAGAAAACAGAGCAGGGCTATGGTCCTTTTCATTTATTCACATGCTCCTTTCGGTCGCTTGGCTGTATTCAGCGGTGAAGCGACTCGTACATCAGGCTGATCATCGGCCAGCCGCCGGCGGTGTCGTCGCCGTGTACCTGCCACACTATCAGGCCGCCAAGCCCGTGCTCGCTTATGTATGCGGTCTTGGCCTGTATGGACCTTTCGCTGTCATAGGTATGGAACACGAGATAATCCGGGGATCTGGGGTCGTCGTTCCACAGATACGCGGCTTCGGCGCTCTCGTCATAGCCGATATGCCAGCCGGGGGCTCCGTCGTCAGCGGAAGCCATCTCCAGAGCGGCAAGCTCGCGCCAGATGAGGTCACCGCCGGACATTGGCTTTGCGGCGGCGCCGACCTGCTCCGCTCTGATACTGTACATTTTCCAGCTGTGACTGTAAAGCGGCGAGCCTATGGCTATTTTTTCGGCAGGCACGCCGCAGGAAAGCAGGTATGCCACCGCGGTGTCGGCGGAAGCCTTCCCGTAAAGCGGGCTCTGATGTCCCGTATACTGGTTCCAGGAACCCGCGAAGTCATAGGTCATCAGGTTCACCCGGTCAACGTATGGATATAAAGCGGCATAGTCCTGCATAGCCAGAGTTGATATGGAAGCGCCCGCGCACACGGTGAGCAGTTTGCTGCCGGGACCGTAGTGTTCGTCAAAAGCTTCTTGCAGTTCTTTGAGCAGCAGCGTGTAGTTTGCTTTATCATCGCCCAGCACGGGATTTCCCTCGTCTCCGTCACCGCCGGAACGGGCTATGCCGGGGTATTCCCAGTCAATGTCTATGCCCGAGAAAAACGGGTAGGCATCTATCGTATCCAGGCAGCTCCGGATGAAGGAGGCGCGGCTTTCGGCGGTCAGCGACATCTCAGAGAAATAACCGCACTCCGTCCATCCGCCTATGGAAAGCACTATCTTTGTGTCCGGATACTTTGCGGCGTACTCGGCATACTGGGGGAAATGGGCTTTGGGATTATACTTGTCCGTATCCGCCCATGGGTCGGTGGATTCTATGACGAAGCCGCCGTCTTTGGGCACGATCTTCCAAAACGCGTGGTTGATGCAGTCCAATCTGTCCCAGGGAAGGTCTTTTACCTGTCCGTTGGTATCCGAATACACGTTCCAGTTGGGGAAATACACTGACAGCAGTGCGCCTGTTTCCGCGGCGGCATAGAGGATGGGCGCAAGGCACGCAAGCATACAAATGGCCAACGCACAGCAGACAGATCTAACGACAGTGTTTTTCATACTCAACTCTCCGTTCTCCAAAATGAATGCTATGTTGTCAAGAGCATATTCTGATGATTCAACTACACCCTAAAATACTACCTTAAAACCATTTTATACCAAGTAACGCATTTCGTCAATGATGCAGGTTTTTCGGAAGGGCGGCAGATGGCGCTGAGTATACGTTAATGCTCGTTTGGCTGATAAACACAGACTTGCAGAACATGCTGCTGTTATCGCTGAAAAATAACAAGCGGAGCGTGAGTACGTACCTTCCGCTCCGTGTCATACGCGGTGATCAGACGGCTGAAAGCCTTATCAGTCTTTTTC
>JAFZLE010000300.1 GCA_017551645.1 Clostridia bacterium
AGTGAGCGAGGAGACCGGCGTCATCTCCGCCGCACGTGAGGGCAGGCTCAACAGGTATATAGACCAGAAAACGCTGACGGGCATACTTACCGAACTGTTCGAGGGCAAACTCGGCCGTTCCGTCCGTCTGCTCAGGCCTTCGGGCGGGGAGGCGGGCAAATGAAAGAGTATGTTTCCCGCGTAAAAGCCGCCCTGCCGGGCATAGCCAGAGCCGTCTGGGGCATACTTACAAGACGCCTGTGGCTGAAGCTTCTGAGCCTGCTGCTGGCGCTGGTGCTGTGGACGTACATAATCTCCTCCACACCCTCGCTGACCCGCACGAAACTTATCGAAAACGTGTCCGTCACTCCCTCAGGAGCAAATACGCTCAGCGCATATACACTGGCGGCGTCCACGGATATATTCGCCGCGTACCAGAATTCAATAGACGTGAGCGTGGTCGTGCCCCAGAGCCAGTATTCCCTGCTGGCCGCCCGGAACATCCGAGTGACCCCGGATTATACCGGCATACGCTCTCCCGGCACTTACGATGTGCCTCTGGTGGCCACCACCACTTACGGCACCGTGTCCAAGATCAATCCCTCCACCATATCCGTCACCATCGAGAACCTGGACTCCCGCGTGCTGTCCATAGAGCCCGAATTCGTTGGCGAGGACAGCGACAAATACTGGTACGGCGAGTCCTCCGCCAACCTTAATCCCCAGCAGATAACCGTATCCGGTCCCGCTTCCCTGGTAGGCCAGGTCAAAAGCGTGAAAGCGGTGGTAGACACTTCCGGGCGCGGCACCGTCATACGCAAATCCGCCGTCACCCAGCTGCTGGACGCGGATGAGAACGCACTGCCCACCACTTTGCTCACCCGCTCGTCCAACACCTGCTACGTGGTGCTGGAAGTTTATCCCAAAAAGGCGCTGAACGTCACCGTGGATACCGACCAGCTCAGGCTGAAGGAAGGTTACCAGATAGATTCCGTGTCCTTCCAGCCCAGCCAGATCACGGTAGCCGGTTCCGCGGAGCTGATAGACGCGCTGGATTATCTGCCTTTGGACATCCCTGATCTTGGCGAGATATCCTCCTCGTTCAACGCTACACTGAGCTTCTCCGAGCTTGACGAGTTCAGATATGTTTCCGCCAAGAGCGTGTATATGAACGTAAGCGTAAGCGAAAAGACCGTGTCCCATCAGTATGTTTCCGTTCCGGTGAGCCTGGATGTGTCCGGCCTCGCTGACGGCCTGTATGTGAGCTCTGCCCCCGACCAGGCGGACATCACTTTGACCGGCCTGTACAGCCAGATCGCCGCCATCGAGCCCTCCGCGCTCACGCTCAGAGCCATGGTAACTGCCGATCAGCCCGGGGAATGCAGCGTACCCGTGCAGGTGCTTGTAAACGGCGTTGTGGACGAGCGCGTTGAAGCCGCCGAGACGTTCTTAAGCGTGATCGTCAGCCCGGCGCGGGAGGTGGCTCCATGAGCAGCAGTTTAGGACCGCTTGGCTGGCTGTCGGACGCGTTTCACGGGGTGCTGGACTGGTTTCAGTACATAGTTAACAGCATAATCAGTTTTATTACGGGCGAAGGTTCTTCCGGCGGCCTTATCATCCTGATACTCAGCCATTGGAAAGGTCTGCTGGTGCTGGCGCTGCTGATAGGTACGCTTATCAACCTGCTTATCTACGTCGCCCGCTGGAAACCCCACTGGTGGTGGTTCGCCAAGAAGCGAATGATAGTGAACGACGAACTCGTGCGCCCCAAAGGGCACAATTCCGCCGCTTCGTCTCCCTCTCCCGCGCGTAAGCCGAGCACCATCGTGCCCAAGCGCGTGCCGGCATCCGCCAGGGCGAATGGCTCTGCCGCATCCCCCGGCAAAAAACTGACACATTAAAACGCGGACGCTTCTGTGAAACGTCCGCGTTTTTTTTATTTGATTTATTCAGCTTTCTTTTCTGGAACGAATTCCACCTGATTCGTCCCGTCAGCCCACAGGCGCTCGATGTTGTAGTGTTCCCTCTCCTCCGGGTGGAAGATGTGCACGATGACGCTGGAGTAGTCCAGCACTATCCAGCGGCTCTCCCTTACGCCGTCGTTCCTTCTGAAGGCTATGCCCTGCTCCGCCAGACGGTCGGACACCTCTTCGTACAGCGTATGCACCGCCTGAGCGCTGCGGCCGGAGCAGATCACGAAATAATCCGTGATACTGGTGAGCTGATCAACTTTTAATATGGTTATGTTTTCCGCCTTCTTGCTGTCCAGCACGCGGGCGATCTCAAGAGCCAATTCTTTGGGTTCGTACATAAAACCCCTCCGTTCAAACTGTGTTTGCAGGGTTATTATATCCTATCCGCTCGATTATTGCAAGAACTATATTTATATGCCCGGGGCCCAATCCTTCATACTTTCTAAACCGTATCGTCACATTTTTCGGATATCATATTTTCGAGGTGGTATTATGCTGATTTCTAAAATGGACGCGCTCATCTGGTTCAGGTTTTTCGCCGAATTGCAGCAGCAGGGGGAAGAACTGTCCCCGCGGCAGACCGAGCTCGCCTACAGCGTCCTGTATCAGCTGGAAAGCGCGGTGGAGCACAGATTCTCGCTTTTGGAAAACGAGATATCCGGGCTCAAAACCCTTAACGGGCGCACGAAATACGTCGGCGATCCCGCCCGCTTCCCGAAGGGCTGCGTAAGCTGCCTGTGCGGCACCGGCCTGGGCGCGATACGCAAAACGAATAAATGCGACGCCGCCTGCCCCTTTTGCTACGACTACGGCGTACTGGACGAGATTCCTCCCATAGGCGAAGGCATGTGGGAGATCGGCGGCACCAAGTACCGGGAAGAGGATATCGACCTGCTCCTTTCCGCCGGCAACACGCCCAGCGGGGTGGCGTATGTATACCTGGAACCGTTCATGGAGATAGAAAAGTATTATTCCATGATCGCTAAGCTCGCAAAGGCGGGCGTGTAC